>CAYLOC010000017.1:18880-25386 GCA_964385195.1 uncultured Nocardioidaceae bacterium | reverse complement strand
AGAGCGATTCACTCGTAATGAATAGGTCGTCGGTTCGATTCCGACAGGTGGCTCCCATTCCGTCCAACGGCGCCCCGTAACTGGCCAAAAACCGCATACCGACGGCCAGAGAAGTGCCGCTTTTGACCAGTTACTGGGCCGCTGGAAGTCCATCAGGTTGCCTCGCTCGCTAGCGGAGGCGGTACGCCGGGCTGGTGCCGTACCGCTCGTGCATCAGCGCCTTGAGCCCCCGTGGGAACGTGCCGGCGGAGCGCAGGTGGTCTGGCATCAGGGCCCGCTGTGCCTTGGCCTCCCCTGCAAACGCCTCGATGCATACCTCCGGTGCGGCGTTCGCGAGCGCCAGGATCGCGCCGGTGCACCCGAGGTGCCCCGCCAGCAGCAGCAACGGCGCGGCGCCGGTGTAGAGGTCGCCACCGAACGCATCGAGGGTGGCCAGGAGCCGCTCTGCGTTCCCGGAGGAGTCCTTCACACCGACGACCGGGAGGTCGGGGAGTACGTCGAGGGGGATTCCGGGTGGAGCGACCGACGGGAAGTGGTAGGCCAGCAACGGTGTCTCCCCGATGGCCCCAGCGACCCTGTGGTAGAAGTCCGTCGGGTCGTCCACTCCTCGCGGGGATCGCGCGAGGACAGCGGAAACACCTCGCTGAACCACCTGGCTGGCGAAGTCCGCAGCCTGCATCCCGGACGGCAGACTCGCCCCCATCACCACAGGCACGTCGCCGCCGACGCTGTCCACTACCGCGTCCAGGAGGTCAAGCCGCTCCACGTCCGACAGCGTCTCCGGTTCCGCAGTCGTGCCGCAGACGATGACCGCCTCGACCCCTGCGTCCACCAGGCGCCTGGCGTGAGCGGCTGTCGCGCCGTAGTCGACCGCGAGCCCATCGTCGTACAGGGTCGCAAGGGCCACCCCGACCCCGGAGAAGACGGGACGTTGCGTAGTGCTCACGATGCCTCCTTCGGCCGTTGCGGGAGTGCACGGCACACAGTCACAGCCTAAGTCGTCCGGCTCAACCCCTCTTCGAGTGTTCCGGCCATTGACAAACGGAAACTGTTTACAGTTTACTGAGAGCGATCGAGGAGGACTTTATGAGCCACAAACGTCTGCTACCCGTTGTGCTGATCGCGTCCGCCGGGCTGGTGCTGAGTTCGTGTTCCCAGCCCGCAGGAACGTCAGGGACGACGACAGGCAATTCCGGATCGAGCGGATCGACTGCCAGCCAGCCCTCGGGCAGTTCCTCTACCGGCTCCAGCGGTGGCGGGGCATCCGGCACGATCAAGAACGGCGGGATCTTGAAGGTGGCGCTGGCCGAGGCGCCCGATGCGCTGGACCCCACCGTTGCCCAGACCTACGTCGGCCGGATCGTGTTCGCCAACATGTGCGAGAAGCTCTACGACGTCGGACCCAACCTCGACGTCGTTCCCCAGTTGGCGACCGCTCTGCCGAAGGTGAGTGACAACGGCAAGACGTGGACCATCAAGCTGCGCAAGGGCGCGAAGTTCAACGATGGCACTCCCTTCAACGCCAAGGCCGTCAAGACCACGTTGGAGCACTACAAGACGGCCAAGCGGTCGTCACGGGCGTCCGAACTCGCCGACGTCACCTCCGTCGAGGTGGTCAACCCGAGCACGGTCAAGCTGCACTTGAAGAAGTCCTATGCGCCGCTGCTCGGTATTCTCGCCGATCGTTCGGGCATGATCCTGTCCCCCACTCAGTTGAAGAAACTGGGGAGCCACTTCGAGAAGCACCCCGTCTGTGTCGGCCCGTTCGCGTTCAAGAGCCGCCCCTCTTCTGACCAGATCAACCTGGTGAAGTCCAAGTACTACTACGACAAGGACAAGGTCCACCTGGCAGGCGTCCAGTTCGACGTGGTTACCCAGTCCAGCGTGCGCGCCGCCAACCTGCGTTCCGGCGACTACGACGTCGTGGGGCGCCTGGCCCCGCCCCAGGTGGAGTCCGTCAAGGGCGAGTCAGGCGTGAAGGTGAAGTCGGTGACCTCGATCGGATACCAAGGGATCACGATCAACGTCTCGAACAGCAACGGTGCGGGCAAGCCCGGGAACCACACGGTGGACTCCCCGTTGGCTCAGCACCCAGAGCTACGGCAGGCCTTCGCATTGAGCCTGAACCGGGAGGCGATCAACAAGGCGGTCTTCGATGGTCAGTACGTGCCCGGATGTACGCCGATCTCTCCCAACAGCCCATACGCGCCGGACATCACCTGCCCGAAGCAGGACCTGGCCAAGGCGAAGCAACTGGTGAAGCAGAGCGGGGTCGACACCCCGATTCCGGTGACCCTGATCGTCGAGGCACAGAACCAGCAGGCAGCGAAGCTCGGTACGGTCATCAAGTCGATGGCCCAGCAGGCCGGGTTCGAAGTCAAGGTGCAACCGACGGAGTTCACCACCGCACTCAGCCAGTCGCAGGCTGGCAACTTCGACACCTTCCAGGTGGGATGGTCAGGGCGGATCGACCCCGATCAGAACATCCAGCCGTTCTGGGACCCCACCAGTGCCCTCAACTACAGTGGCGCCACCTATCCGAAGGTCAGCAAGTTGCTTGACCAGGAGCAGACAGCGACCAGCAAGGATGCACGTAAGCAGATCTTCCAGAAGCTGTGTGAGCTGTTCTTGAAGAAGAACAACATTATCTACTTGTACTACCCGACATTCGTCCTCGGGCTGGCCTCGAATGTCACGGGTGTCAAGTACTACGGAGACACGCTGATCCGGCTCAAGACCGCAGGCTTCACCTCGTAGCGGATCTGCATGAGAACCTACGTTCTGCGGCGTCTCGGAGCGTCGCTGGTGACGCTGTTCATCGCCAGCGTGATCGTGTTCCTCGGGGTCCGGGCGCTGCCCGGTGGCCCGGCCGTGGCGCTCAGTGCTGAGACGTCGGACCCGCAGGTCCTGCAGGAGAT
Source organism: uncultured Nocardioidaceae bacterium (assembly GCA_964385195.1). GTDB lineage: Bacteria > Actinomycetota > Actinomycetes > Propionibacteriales > Nocardioidaceae > CAYLOC01. The sequence continues at coordinate 22,468 of CAYLOC010000017.1, read as the reverse complement.
TCGGGCTGAGTACGGACTGAACAAGCCGCTGCCGGTGCAGTACGCGATCTGGATCGCGCACGCGTTCCAGGGCGATCTGGGAACGTCGACGAAGACCGGACTGCCGGTCAGTTCGGTCATCGCCGAGCGGTTGCCGATCACCTTGGAGCTGACGGTCCTGGCGATGATCATCGCCTTGGTGATCGGCATGCCGATCGGAATCCTCGCCGCCGTACGCCGCGGCTCGATTCCGGACTACGTCGCGAGTACGACTGCGCTGCTGGGCCTCTCGGTGCCGCACTTTTGGATCGGCCTGTTGTTGATCTTGTTGTTTGCCGTGCACCTGCAATGGCTGCCTGCTTCTGGGTTCGTCCCGCTGACCGATCCGTTACAGAACCTGGCACATATGATCATGCCCGCGTTCATCCTCGGGATCGGGCTGGCTGCCATCGTCATGCGGCAACTGAGGTCGGCGATGCTGGACTCATTGGGGGCGGACTATGTCCGGACAGCACGGGCGAAGGGACTCGGGGAGTCTGTCGTTGTCGGACTCCACGCGTTACGCAACAGCCTGACAACCGTCGTGACCGTGCTCGGGCTGTCGCTCGGCGCGCTCATGTCCGGGGCGGTGATCACCGAGCAGATCTTCGTCATCCCCGGTGTCGGCAAGTTGACGATCGACTCGGTGTTCACCAGGGACTACCCGACCCTGCAGGCCGTGGTGCTTCTTGTCGCTACTGCCTACATCGTGGCCAACCTTCTGGTGGACATCACCTACTCGCTGCTGAACCCACGTATCCGGGTCGGGGGAGGGTCGCGATGACTGCCGTCCTCGCCGTCTCCGACCCCAAGCGAAAGCCGCCACGCAGTCGGGCGCTCCGGCGGCTGGCGCACCGCCCGGTCGCGCTTGCCGGCTTGTGTGGAGTGGTGTTCGTCGTGCTGGTGGCGATCTTCGCGCCGTTGATCGCCCCCAAGGATCCGAACGTCCCCGACTACTCAGCGATCTTCGCCGGCTCCAGCTCCTCTCATCTACTCGGCACCGACGACCTCGGCCGGGACATGCTGTCCCGTCTGATCTACGGCAGCCGGATCTCCCTGACCGCGGGGGTGCTGGCGACGCTGCTCGCGATGGTGGTTGGGGTCCCGTTCGGGATGGTCGCCGGCTACTTTCGCGGGTGGACCGACCCGATCGTCTCCAGGATTACCGATGTCGTCCTGTCCTTCCCGTTCTTGATCCTGGCGGTGGGGTTGGCGGCGATCCTCGGCCCGTCACTGATGAACGCCACGATCGCTCTGGCGGTCCCGCAGGTCCCGGCTTTCGTGCGGATCGCCCGCGGGGAGGTGCTCGGGCTCCGGGAGCAGGAGTATGTGCAGGCCGCGACGATCAATGGGGCACCGGCTCGGGTGGTGTTGAGCCGACACATCCTGCCCAACATTTTGAACCCGATCGTGGTCCAGGCGACGGTCGCGATCCCGCAGGCCATCATCGGAGCGGCCGTCTTGTCCTTCCTCGGCTTAGGTGTCCAACCGCCCACAGCGGCCTGGGGCAGCATGCTCAGCGAGGCGCAACAGTACTTCTCACAGGCTCCCTTGTTCTCCGTGTTCCCAGGAGCGTGCATCGCGTTGACGACCCTCTCGTTCAACCTCTTCGGCGACGGACTGCGTGACGTCCTCGACGTACGGATGCGGTCATGAGCGCCAACAACGGCTCGCGCCTAGAGGTGGAGGACCTCCGGGTCCGGTTCGACACCGACGAGGGGCAGGTCCTGGCGGTGAACGGCGTCAGCTTCAGTCTGGAGCCGGGTGAAGTCCTCGGGCTGGTGGGAGAGTCCGGGTGTGGGAAATCGATGACGGCGATGGCCATCTTGAACCTGCTACCGCCCACGGCGACCCGCAGCGGCATCATCCGACTGGAGGGCGAGGAGATCTCGGACTACTCGAAGAAGCAGATGCGCCGTATCCGCGGACGCCGGATCTCGATGGTTTTCCAGGAGCCGATGACGTCGTTGAACCCGGTGTTCACGATCGGCTACCAGATAGGGGAGGTGCTGCGTCGGCACGAAGGAATGAGCCGGTCGGACGCACTCAAACGTGCCACGGAGCTACTGGATCTGGTCCGCATTCCCGCAGCGGCACAGCGGGTCCGTGAGTACCCTCACCAGATGTCAGGTGGGATGCGCCAACGCGTCATGATCGCTATGGCGGTCGCCTGCAACCCTTCGGTCCTGCTGGCGGATGAACCGACGACGGCACTTGATGTCACGATCCAAGCGCAGGTCTTGGACATCATGCGCGACCTACGCGACGAGTTCGGCACGTCGTTGGTGATCATCACACACGACCTCGGCGTCGTCGCGGACATCGCCGATAAGGTCGTCGTGATGTACACCGGGTATGTGGTGGAGCGTGGCAGCGCAGACACGTTGTTCGCGACCCCGCAACACCCGTATACGGTCGGCCTCTTGGGTGCGGTACCCCGACCGGACCTCCGTCTGGTGGAAGGCGGGGATCGGCTCGCGGAGATTCCCGGCATTGTCCCGACCCTACGCAACCCGCCGCAGGAATGCGTCTTCGCCGAAAGGTGCCCACGGGTGGCGCCTGACTGCCGGTTGGAGATGCCTGGACTGCGACAGACAGCAGCGGGTCAGTACGCCGCTTGCGTGCACCCGGGTCCGCAAGAGTCCGCCCCCGCGCTCGAGCGGAGCACGTCGTGACCGATCCACTCTTGGAGATCAAAGGCCTCCAGAAGTACTTTCCAGTCCGGCGAAGTGGAGGACGGGCCTGGGTGCATGCCGTGGACGGGGTCGACCTCACGATCCATCACGGCGAAATGCTCGGACTGGTGGGCGAGTCGGGGAGTGGCAAGTCCACCGTGGGACGTTGCATCGCGCGCCTACTGGAACCGACTGCCGGTCATATCCGGGTACGGGGACGCGACGTCACCCACTTGCGCCAACGACAGTTGCGTGGACTGCGCCGGCAGGTGCACATGGTGTTCCAGGACCCCTACTCCTCCCTCAACCCCCGAATGCAGGTGGGAAAGGCCGTATCCGAGCCGCTACGGATGCATCACATCGCCACCGGGAAGAGCGCGCAGACGAAGGTCGCGGAGGTGCTGGAAAAGGTGGGGCTATCACCTGAGATGGCCCGACGGTACCCCCATGAACTGTCCGGAGGGCAGCGACAACGCGTCGGCCTCGCCCGGTCACTGGTGATGGAGCCGGACCTGCTCATCGCCGATGAGCCGGTCTCCGCACTCGACGTGTCCGTCCAGGCCTCGATCATCAACCTGCTGTTGGACCTGCAACGGGACATGGGATTCAGTTGTCTGTTCATTGCCCACGACCTGTCCACGGTTGAGTTCCTCTGCAACCGGGTCGCCGTGATGTACCTGGGACGCATCGTCGAAGAAGCAGCAAGGGACGACCTCTTCAAGACCCCTCGGCACCCTTACACCCAGTCCCTGCTGTCGGCAGTCCCCATTCCGGATCCACCTGTACAGCGCACCCGGAAGCGGGTCCTCCTGGAAGGGGAGATCCCCAGCCCGGTCTCCCCGCCGTCCGGCTGCCGGTTCCATACCCGCTGCCCCGTTGCGGAGTTCCCGCTTTG
>CAYLOC010000017.1:0-18780 GCA_964385195.1 uncultured Nocardioidaceae bacterium | reverse complement strand
CGCCGTCCGGCTGCCGGTTCCATACCCGCTGCCCCGTTGCGGAGTTCCCGCTTTGCCGAGAACAGGTTCCCGAACTGCTGGACCACAACGGGACAGATCATTTCACATCGTGTCATCTTTTAAGCGAAGATGGGACGGCGCCAAACATCCTGGAGGGAGCGCAGAGAGTTGTTCACGACGAGACCTGAGCTATCCGGTTCGCTTGGAATGGTGGCATCGACGCACTGGTTGGCGTCGCAGTCGGGGATGGCTGTGTTGGAGCGGGGCGGCAACGCGTTTGATGCTGCGGTGGCAGCAGGGTTTGTGTTGCAGGTAGTGGAGCCCGAGTTGAACGGTCCGGCGGGTGAGGTGCCGATCGTGGGGTGGGATGCGTCGACGGGTGACCCGTTCGTGGTGTGTGGGCAGGGGACAGCGCCGGCCGCGGCGTCGATTCCGGTGTTTGAGGAGCTGGGGCTGGGATTGGTCCCGGGGACGGGGTTGTTGCCGGCGTGTGTGCCGGGGCAGTTCGGTGCGTGGTTGTCGTTGCTGGCCCGGCACGGGACGATGTCGCTGGGCGAGGTGATGGGTTATGCCATTGGGTACGCCGAGGGCGGGTTCCCCGTAACAGAGCATATCGCTGAGACGGTGGGGATGGTCGCAGAGCACTTCCGGGCGCATTGGCCGTCCTCGGCGAAGCAGTGGCTGAGCAATGGTGGAGCGCCACGTGCAGGATCGGTGTTGACCAACCGCGATCTGGCGGAGACGTATCGGCGGCTGGTGGCTGAGGCGGAGGCCGCGGGGCGGGATCGGGAGGGGCAGATCGAGGCAGCCCGGAAGGCGTTCTATGAGGGGTTCGTGGCGGAGACGATCGCGGAGTTCGTTGCCGGCGCGGAGGTGATGGATGACAGTGGCGTGCCGCATCGGGGGCTGTTGGGCTTCGATGACATGGCCGCCTGGCGTGCGGTGGAGGAGGAGCCGCTGAGCCTGGAGTATCGGGATACCCAGGTGTTGAAAGTAGGTCCGTGGAGCCAGGCGCCGGTGTTCTTGCAGCAGTTGGCGCTGTTGAAGGGCTTTGATCTGGCGTCGCTGGACCCGTTGGGGCCAGAGGCGGTGCATGTGATCACCGAGTGCGCGAAGTTGGCGTTCGCGGATCGGGAGGCGTGGTACGGCGATCCCGCGTTTGTCGATGTGCCGATCGAGGCCCTGTTGTCTGCGGAATACAACGATGCCCGCCGTGGGTTGGTGGGTGAGGTCGCCGATACCGGGGAGCTGCGTCCGGGAAGTCCGGACGGACGCACGCCCCGCCTTCCGTCGAATGCGTTGTACGGTGCCAGGGCCGGTGTCGAGGCGTCTTCGGGTGGGCTGGGGGAGCCGACGGTGCGACCGAGCGGGACGACGAACGGCGATACGTGTCATGTCGATGTCGTGGATCGGTGGGGCAATATGGTCTCGGCCACGCCGAGCGGGGGTTGGCTGCAGAGTTCCCCGGCGATGCCAGGACTGGGGTTCGCGCTGGGGACGCGGGGGCAGATGTTCTGGTTGGATGAGAGTGTGCCGGGGGCGCTGGCCCCTGGGAAGCGGCCCCGAACAACATTGAGCCCGTCGTTTGCACTGCGCGATGGGGTGCCCTGGCTGGCGTTCGGGACTCCGGGTGGGGACCAGCAGGACCAGTGGTCGCTGCTGCTGTTCTTGCGGATGGTGGAGTGGGGGATGAACATCCAGGAGGCGATCGATGCCCCGGCGTGGCATACGAGCCATTTCCCGGCCTCGTTCTACCCCCGGGGCAGGCAGCCGGGCCGGGTGCATGTGGAGTCACGGCTGCCGGAGGAGACCGTGTCTGGGCTGCGGGAGCGGGGGCATGAGGTGGTGGTAGAGCCGCCGTGGTCGCTGGGCCGGTTGTCTGCGGTGAGCCGTGTCGATGGGATCATGCATGCCGGTGCGAATCCACGTCGGATGCAGGGATATGCGGTAGGGCGGTGACCGGATGCCTCGCAGGCGTGCCGATCCGTCAAGGGCGTGGGATGGGGTGGCTCCGTTGGAGCGTCCGGGTCCGTTGCGGCACCGGGTGCAGGAGTCGTTGCGGGAGTTGATCATCGCCCGGACGTTGGCCCCGGGGGAGCACCTGGTGGAGACCGAGTTGGCGGCGCGGTTGAACGTCAGCCGCGGTCCGGTGCGCGAGGCGTTGCAGGCGCTGCACTCCCAGGGGTGGGTGGAGCTGCGTCCGGGCAAGGGCGCGTTTGTGCACCAGCCGGCTGATGATGAGGTGGAGGAGGTGTTTGTGGTCCGGGCGGCGTTGGAGAGTGAGGCCGCGGCGTTGGCTGCCTCCCACACCGACGCCAAGGCAGCGAAGGAGCTGCGCCGGGTCTGTGGCGTTGGCCGGTCGGCGGTGGAGTCCGGCGATGATGCGGCGGTGGTGGCGGCGAACTCGGAGTTCCACCGGCGAGTGGCCGCACTGTCTGGCGTGGAGTTGCTGACGGAGTACATCTCCTCGTTGGACCGGAGGGTGCGGTGGCTGTATAAGCCGCTGGTGCGATCTCGTGGGCTGGATTCGTGGATCGAGCATGAGCAGATCGTGGCGGCGTTACAGGAGCGCGACCGCCGCCGGGCAGCCCGGCTGATGCGAGAACACTCAGAGCGGACCCGCAAGGCGTATCAGAAGGTGGCCCCCGACACCCCGCACCAGACACCGAACACATGACCGGTCAGGTCAGCCCGGGGGAATGGCTGGCCGCGGCTGCACCGGTGCTGGTGCTGTTGGCGTTGGTCACCACCGGCAAGATGAAGACCCGCATCGCGGCGTTGCTGGTGGCCGGGCTGACTCCGTTGCTGGCGTTCGCGGTGTTTGGTGCGGGCGGGTTTGCTCTCGGGGTCGCGGTGGGAAAGGGCCTGTGGCTGGGGGCATGGATCTGCTACGTCGTGTTGCCGGCGATGCTGTTGTACCAGGTGGCCGAGCGTGCCGGGTTCGAACGAATCGGCGCGTTGTTCCAGCACCTGTTTCCCAGCCGCAGCCAGACCCTGCTGGTGCTGGCGTGGCTGTTGCCGTCGTTCATCCAGGGGGTTGCGGGGTTCGGCGCCCCGATCGCGGTCGCGGCTCCCCTGCTGGCCGGCGCGGGGTGGGCAAAGCATCGTGCGGTGGCCTACCCGCTGATCGGGTACCACTGGTCGGTGACGTTCGGGTCGATGGGGTCCTCCTACTACATGGCCGAGCTGACGGCGCATCTGACCGCGCACCAGGCCGACCTGTTCGCGCACCAGGCTTCGTTGATGCTGGGAGTGAACTGTTTGGTCGCCGGTGCGATGGTGCTGTTGCTGGATGGCGGATGGAAGGGCCTGCGGGAGGGTGCGCCGTTGCTGCTGGTCGCCGGGATCCCGATGGCCGCCACCTTGTACGCCGTCACCGCGGTGGTGCCCGCGATCGGCAGCGTGACCGCCGGTGCGGTCGGTTTCGCCGCCGCCATCGGGTGGTCGGCGCTGACCCGACGGTTGCGTCGCCGCGCCGGTCAGGACGCCCCCGGACTGAAATCTCCTGGCCGGGCGGTGGTGCTTGTCTCGCCGTACCTGTACCTGCTGGGGGTGGCGCTGCTGGTGCTGTTGATCCCACCCAGCCGGCACTGGGTCGACACCCACGCCACGCTCGCCCCGGGCTTCCCCGGCACGACCACCGGCCAGGGCTGGCACGAGCCGGCCGTGGCGGGCTACACCCCGCTGCACCTGTTCGCCCACCCGGGCACGTACCTGCTCATCGCCGCTGGCCTGGGCTACCTGACCTATCGCAAGGCCGGAATCTGGCGCCGCAAACCAGCCTCGGACATGGCCCGCGCCTGGTGGTCCTCGGTCCACTCCACCGCCACCAGTGTGCTTGCCCTGGCCACCGTGGCGACCGTGCTCATCCAAGCCGGCATGGTCACCACCCTCGCCCGCGGCATCGTCGCCGCCACCGGCGCGGCGTACCCCGGGTTTTCCGCCCTCATCGGAGCCGTCGGGTCCTTCCTCACCGGCTCCACTACCTCCTCCAACGCGCTGTTCTCGGTGCTCCAGGCCGAGGTGGCAGGGTTGTTGAACCTGCCCGCCTCCACCCTGCTCGCCGCCCAGACTGCCGGATCCAACGCCGGCAACAGCATCGCGCCGGTCATCATCCTCATCGGCATCAGCGCCGTGGGCGGCGGCGTCGCCACCCATCGAGTCCTACGCGTCGTCCTTCTGGGGACCGTGGTCTTCCTCGCCACCACCACCGCGCTCACCATCGGCCTCACCCACTGGCAACTGTTCGTGTAGGCCAACAGCCGCCCGGACCACCTCGCCCAGCATCTCGGCCCCGAAGTCAGCGTTACCGTGATGCACCCATCGGGGGTTGGCGAATTCCCGGCGGGTGAAACCGTCGCTGTCGCGGAGGTGTGCCGGGACATCGACCACCGGTATCCGCAAGTCCGCCAGGAACGCGCGCGCACTCCGGCGTACCAGCGCATCCGCGGCGAGCACGCGGTGCGGGCCGATCTCCTGGACGACACGGATGTGCCGGAACGGGTACGGCGACTCCACGACAATCAACGGCAGTCCCAAGCGGTCCAGCGTGGTGACCAAGTCCCGGATGTAGTGCTGGTGGTCGACGATGATCTGCTCCATCGCAGCCGCGGAGAGCGGAGAGCGACCAGAGGTCACTCCCGGTGGGTCGAAGCGGCTCCACGTCTCCCGGTCACGCACCACACTGAAGGTGTTGAACAGGGCCGAGACCACGTACCGGTCGACGTGCTCGTTCGGCGGGATGAGTGTGCCCCGGCCGCGCAGCCGAGGGTGTGTGATGCGGACACGACCGGCGTCGATCTCGAAAAACGGCTCAATGCAGCGATCGGCGGGGCCGAACGGAGCAAAACGAATGTCAGCGCCGTTGAGCCCTTCTCTGGCCGCCTGCCGCTCCCAGCCCAGCCGGAGCGTCGCGACATGGGAGTCGCCCATGACCAGTAGCTTCACTCTCCGAATGCCTCCAACAACACCTGGTCACACTCGATGTCCTCGTCAGCGACGCTCGGGTCGGTCGCGACCGGCGGGCCTCCGACAGTGGTCGGTGGGGGATGCGCAGCGAAGAACTGCCGCATCACGTGTGCCACGCCGTGCGGCGACACCTCCCTCATGTCCGGCTGGAAGAACTGTGAGCGCATCACGGGAGAGGAGACGATCTCGTAGGACGGGAAGTAATCGACGTACTCGTGTTGCTGGGTCAACACGCCGGCCACGGCGCGCAACACCGACTTCGAGTACGTCGTCGCGACCACGACCTGCTCCTCCGACGCCGTGGCCACCAGCGGGACGGGTGACACCGTCAGCATCAGGCGCCCCTCGGGCCGCACCTCGCGGAACAGCCGGAGGAACTCGCTCATGTCGGCCATCACCATCGGGTACGTGAGGTTCTGCAGGTGGTACCGGTCCGGGTCCCAGGTGCCACCCGCGGTGCCCGGCGCCAACGGGAACACGGCGCCGTCGGCCCGAGAGGCCCACGCCTCGGTCAAGCCAAGCGTGAACACGAAGACGTCACATTCCTCGAACATCCGTCGTACCTGAGCCAGATGGTGCTCGCGGTCGGCCTGCAGCTCATCCACGTCGGCGAACGGCCGGGGCTCGATGGTGGGTCGGAACGGGTCGACCACCCCGTCGTCCTTGACCCAGTGGTCCTCCTCGGGCTGGAACAGCCCGAAGGCACGCTGGAAGAGTTGGAGCAACTGCCGGGAGGTGTAGACATTGCCGAACCTGGCCGAGTACATGCCGTAGCCGAACTGCCTGTGCCGTTCCGGCGCCAGCAAGGCAGGGGCCGGCTCGGTGTCGAGGTAGTCGAAACCGCTGCTGCGCAGGTAACGGCCGATGTGCTGGGCGAAACAGCTGCCAGCGGCGGCGATCCGCGCCCCGTCCAGTGAGAACTTCTTGTGGTACCAGTCAGCGATGTCCAGCGGATGGCGGTTGGTGACCGTCTTCCGCCAGTACGCGCGGTCGGGCTGGTCGACGTACGGGTGGCGTGTGCGCGGTTGCACCGTCCCTCCTCCCGGCGGCCGGACCCGACGCTTCCGGTCAGAAGTTGATCATGTGGCCGGCGATGCCGTGCACGGCCTCCTTGATCGCCTCGGTCAGCGTCGGATGGGCATGGATGTTACGCGCTACCTCAGTGGCGGTCAGGTCCCACTGCTGCGCCAGCGTCAGCTCCGGTAGCAACTCGGTGACGTCCGGCCCGATCATGTGGGCACCGAGGAACTCGCCGTACTCGGAGTCCGCCACGATCTTCACGAACCCGGTCGCATCGCCGAGACCATGCGCCTTGCCGTTGGCGGTGAACGGGAACTTGGCCACCTTCACATCGTGACCGCGTTCTGTTGCCTGTTCCTCGGTGTAGCCGAAGCTGGCGACCTGCGGCTGGCAGTACGTCGCGCGAGGCACCATGTCGTAGTCGATCTCCATAGTTTCGGCACCGGCAATCGTCTCGGCCGCGACGATCCCCATTGCCTCGGCGGCATGGGCGAGCATGATCTTCGCGGTGACGTCCCCGATCGCGTAGATCCCGTCGACGTTGGTACGAAGGTATCCGTCGACGTCGATCGCACCACGCTCAGTCAGGGTGACGCCGGTGTTCTCCAGCCCGTAGCCCTCGGTCCGCGGTGCGAACCCGATGGCCTGGAGCACCTTGTCTGCTTCCAGGGTCTCCTGGTTGCCGTCTTTGCTGACAGTCACGGTGACCCGTTGCCCGCTGTCGTCGATGCTCTCTACCCGGGTGCCGGTACGGACGGTAACGCCGAGTTTCTTGAACGACTTGGCCAGCTCCTTGGAGACCTCGGGATCCTCCAGTGGCACCATCCGGTCCAGGAACTCCACAACCGTGACGTCGACGCCGTAGTTGGCCATCACGTAGGCGAACTCGACGCCGATGGCGCCCGCTCCGGCGATCACGATGGAACCGGGGAGCTCGCTGGTCATGATCTGTTCTTCGTAGGTGACCACGCGTTCACTGAGGGACGTGCCCGGGAGGAGTTTGGTGGTGCTTCCCGCAGCGATGATGCAGTTGTCGAAGGTGATCTGCTCCTCCGCGCCGTCACTCTTGGCGACACTGATGGTGTGCGCGTCGGTGAACGTGCCGTGGCCGTCGTACTCGGTGATGTTGTTCTTCTTCATCAGGAAGTGCACGCCCTTGACCCGGCCGTCCGCGACCTTCCGGCTCCGATCGAACGCAGCGTTGTAGTCGAAGGTCACATCGCCGTTGATGCCGAAGAGCTTGGCGTCGGCGTTGAAGATGTGGGCGAGCTCGGCGTTTCGAAGGAGAGCCTTGCTGGGGATGCACCCGACGTTGAGGCAGACCCCACCCCAGTACTTCTCCTCCACGATCGCGGTGTTCAGTCCCAGTTGGGAGGCGCGGATGGCGGCGACGTATCCCCCGGGGCCGGCGCCGAGTACGACAACGTCATAGTGAGCACTCATACCTCATACCCTATGGGCTGCCGGACGAGGTGCACCTCACGGCCCGCGACAGAAGTGGCGGGCCCCGGCTCGAGCCAACGGTGCTGTTCACCCGGTCGGGTAGTGTCCCGGGTGTGGGCGGCAACGGCGACTCGGTTCCGGCGCAGCCGACTCTGTACGACGGTGACCTGGTACTACGGCCATGGACCGACGCGGATGTCGAGCCAGCCCGCCTGCAACACGATGAGGAGATGGCGCACTGGTTCGGGTTCGACCAGGTGGTTCCCAGCGCGGACGCGCACCGGGCGTGGGTCGAGGCCTGCCGCGAGGCGTACCGGCAGGGGCGCCGGACCGTGGTGTTCGCGATCGAGCACCGGGGCGCGATCGCCGGGACCGTCGACGTGAAGCAACGGGGCGACGGCGTGGGGGAGCTGTCCTGGGCGGTGTATCCGGTCCACCGGGGGCAGCGCCTGGCTACCCGCGCCGTGCGGATGCTCATCGGCTACTGCTTCGACGCGTTGGGCCTGCAGCGAGTGGAGGCCAAAGTGGAGGTGGGCAACGCCCCCTCGATGCGTACGGCGCACCGCGTCGGGCTGCGGCAGGAAGGGATCGCCCGGAGCCTGGAGACCGTCGGGGACCGGCGCCCCGACTTCGTATGGCTCGCCCGGCTCGCCGGCGATCCCCCGCCGACGTCGGGGGAGGGGTTCCGTGGGGTACTCAACGCCACCCTCCCCCGGAAGCGGGTGATCTCTCAGGGCCTGATGCGCAACCCCCGTGGGGAGGTCCTGCTGTGTGAGCTGACCTACAAGCGGGAGTGGGACCTTCCGGGCGGGGTGGTCGACCCGGGTGAGCCCCCGTCGTCCGCGGTGGCGCGGGAGGTCAAGGAGGAGCTCGGCATCGACGTGGAGGTGGGAACCCTGCGGGTGGTGGACTGGATGCCGCCGTGGCACGGATGGGACGACGCCTGCCTGTTCGTGTTCGACCTCGGGACCTACCCGGACGGGGTGGTGGCCGAGATGGTGTTCGAGCCGCGGGAGATCGCCGCCGTCCACTGGTGCTCACCGGAGCAGGCTGAGCCGCACCTTCCCGAGTACGCCCACGTGCTGCTCCGGCGCCTCCTCGACGGGCCGGAGACGACGACGTACCTGGAGAACGGCCGCCCCGTCTAGTGCCGGGTGAGTGTCTCGTCCTTCGCCCGCCGCTCCTCCAGTGCCTCCCCGCGGAAGCGGATGATGCTGTAGACCAGCAGACCCCAGGCGATCAGCCCGGCGAGGATGATGCTGCTGCCGGTCGCCCACCCCCCGAACGGGAGTTCGGGGCCGATCGGCCCGAGTGACGGGATCGGCGGGGCGATCCACCAGAACACGCCGACTGCGATGACACAGCACGCACCGAGCGCGCTGAGCGCGATCCTTGGGTACGTCGAGACGCCCAACCTGGCAACCCAGAACGCCTTCGCTTTCATCGGCTCGACGCGGCGAGCAGCCCATTCGTACTCCTGCGACAGCACCACCAACCCGGCCAGCAGCATCAGCAGGCCCGGCCCGGGCAGCACGAGCGCGCCGACACCGAGCACGACCAGAAGCCAGCCCGCTATCGTCACCCAGGTCTTGCGGAGCCCCATCGCGTCCCCTTCGCCGCAGTCGCCGCAGTCATGGTCATGCCCCACGGTATCTGACCCGACAGAACCGAGCGGCCCCTTGGTGAAGTCCGGGACGGGACGCGCGTGGCTAGGGCATCGACAGTAGTGTCGACTTAGGAGCCTCCGGTCGGCGAGGGCCGAGGAGGCTGGCCGCGGAACGGAAAGGCACGTGAGATGGCGGAGTATGTGTGGGACTTCGACCGGGGCAGCGCCTCGGACAAGGAACTGCTCGGTGGCAAGGGCGCCAACCTGGCGGAAATGACCAGGATCGGCCTGCCCGTCCCTCCGGGGTTCACGATCACCACCGACGCCTGCCGGGTCTATCTGGACACCGATGACCTCCCTGACGGCCTCGACGGGGAGATCGACACCCACCTGCAGACGCTGGAGACCGCGATGGAACGGTCTCTCGGGGACGCCAAGGACCCGCTGCTGGTGTCCGTCCGCTCCGGTGCCGCGATCTCCATGCCCGGCATGATGGAGACCGTCCTCAACGTCGGACTCAACGACGACTCGGTCGAGGGGCTGGCGAACATCTCCGGGAGCGCCCGGTTCGCCTGGGACTCCTACCGACGGCTGTTGTCGATGTTCGGTACGACGGTCCTCGGCGTCGACCGTTCCGCCTTCGACGACGCACTGGACGCCGCGAAAGAGGCGAAGGGGGCCGAGTCCGATGTCGACCTCGACGTGGACGACTTCAAGTCCCTGGTGGCGACGCACAAGCAAACGATCCGCGACCACACCGGCACGGACTTCCCGCAGTCGCCGCGAGAACAGCTCGACGCGGCCATCCGGGCGGTGTTCTCCTCATGGAACACCGACCGGGCCAAGCTCTACCGCCGCCAGGAGCGCATCCCCGACGACATGGGGACCGCGGTCAACGTGGTCGCGATGGTGTTCGGCAACGCCGGCGACGACTCCGGCACCGGCGTGTGCTTCACCCGTGACCCCGCGAGCGGCCTCCAAGGGGTGTACGGCGACTACCTCCCGAACGCACAGGGGGAGGACGTGGTTGCGGGGATCCGCAACACCCTCCCGCTCACCGCGCTGCAGGACCGGGCCCCCCACATCTACCAAGAGCTGATGGACACGATGGCCACGCTGGAGCGGCACTACCGCGACATGTGTGACATCGAGTTCACCGTCGAGCGCGGGAAGCTGTGGATGCTGCAGACCCGTATCGGCAAGCGCACCGCGGCGGCCGCCTTCCGCATCGCCGTACAACTCGTCGACGAAGGGCTGATCGACCTCGACGAGGCGCTGCGCCGGGTTCGGGGACCACAACTCGCTCAACTGATGTTCCCCCAGTTCGACACGAGCGCCCAGCGGAACAAGATCGCTGACGGGATGGCCGCCAGCCCCGGCGCCGCCGTCGGCAAGGCCGTCTTCTCCTCCGCCGCCGCGGTCGAATGGGCCGACCGCGGCGAGGAAGTCATCCTGGTTCGCCGCGAGACGAACCCCGACGACCTGGGCGGCATGATCGCCTCCAACGGGGTCCTCACCAGCCGTGGTGGCAAGACGTCGCACGCCGCTGTCGTCGCCCGTGGGATGGGACGCACCTGCGTGGTTGGTGCGGAGTCCCTCCGCGTCGACGCGAAGGCGCGCAGCTTCACCACCTCCGACGGCACCACCGTCAGCGAGGGGGACACCATCGCGATCGACGGCACCACCGGCGAGGTGTTCCTCGGCGACGTGCCCGTGACCGACAGTCCCGTCGTCGAGGCGCTCCTGGCAGGGGATGCGGCCACCGACAGTGATGACGAGCTCATCGTGGCCGTCCAGCGGATCATGCGGTACGCCGACGAGAAGCGCCGGCTCGGCGTACGCGCCAACGCCGACACCGCCGAGGACGCCAAACGGGCCCGGGACCTGGGTGCGCAAGGCATCGGCTTGTGCCGCACCGAGCACATGTTCCTGGGTGAGCGGCGGCGCCTGGTCGAGCGGGTGATCCTGGCGAACACCGATGAGGACCGCGACTCCGGACTCGCAGAGTTGTTGCCGCTGCAGCGTGAGGACTTCATCGGAATCCTGGATGCCATGGACGGGCTGCCCGTGGTGGTGCGACTCCTCGATCCACCCTTGCACGAGTTCCTGCCTGACCTGACCGAGCTCTCGGTGCGGTGCGCTCTCGCGGAAGCCAAGGGCGAGCCGGACCAGGAGGCTGCCCGGCTGCTCGGTGAGGTGCAACGGCTGCACGAGCAGAACCCGATGCTCGGCCTGCGGGGCGTCCGGCTCGGCTTCGTCGTGCCCGGGCTGTTCCAGCTCCAGGTGCGCGCGATCGCCGAGGCGGCGGCAGAACTGCGCGCACGCGGGAAGCATCCGGAGCCGGAGATCATGGTCCCGCTGGTGGCCGACGTCAAGGAACTGGCCGCGATCCGCAGCCAGGCGCTGGAGACGGTCGCCGACGTCGCTCGCGAGCGCGACCAGGAGCTGTCCTTCCCCATCGGCACGATGATCGAGCTGCCGAGGGCCGCGATGACCGCTGCGGCGATCGCCGAGGAGGCGGAGTTCTTCTCCTTCGGCACCAACGATCTCACGCAGACCGCGTGGGGGTTCAGCCGCGACGACGTCGAGGCCGCTTTCTTCTCCCAGTACCTCGACGAGGGCATCTTCGAGGTCAGCCCGTTCGAATCGCTCGACGCCGCCGGGGTGGGTCGCCTGGTCGAGATCGCCACCAAGGAGGGCAAGGGCGCACGCAGCACGTTGAACGTCGGGATCTGCGGCGAGCACGGTGGGGACCCGGACTCGGTGCACTTCTTCGAGTCGGTCGGCCTGGACTACGTCTCCTGCTCGCCGTTCCGGGTTCCCGTCGCCCGGTTGGAGGCCGCCCGCGCGAGGATCTAGTACCGCGGCCGTGAACAGCGGCTGCTACCGGACGGTCGCGACGTTCGACGCGGAGAACTCATCATCATCGCCCTCGATGTGGGCACCGCCGCATCAGGTACGACGGAGCCGGCTCGCCGGTGATGTCGCTGCACGCGGATCGCCCACCGGCCCCTGAAGGTCGAGGTCGCGGGCGCCAGCGCTGCCCGGGTCGCGGCGGAGGGTGGCTACGCCGACCAGGTCCACCACGAAATCTGCCGCGTGAGGGCCGCGAGGGTGCATGTGGACGATTGTGGCCCAGCCACGAGACAGTCCGCACCACCGGACGCCGCTGGGGTGGGCCGGCATGCCGTTCACCCCGTCCGGCTTTGAGCGCGCTGACGGGGAGTTGTACGTACACCTCCAGGCTCGTCGGTTCCGACCGGCTAACCGAGCAGGCCGGCGCGCAGCAGCCACGGCAGCGCAGCGAGCACGACTGCCACGCAGAGCACAAGCGTGTCCCCCCACCGCCAGGGCGCGGGTTCGGCCCAGGTACGACGAGTGGCGGAGGCGAAACCGCGGGCATCCATCGCCACCGCCATCGACGTCGTATGCCGCATCGACACCACCAACAACGCGAAGGCGCTTGCGGCGGAGGCCCGTAACCGGCGTGCGGGGGAGCCGTCCAGCCCCAGACCCCGCGCGCGGCGGGCGCGCTGGATCTGGTTCCACTGATCACCGATCGACTCCAACCGCTGTAACGCCGCGACCGCCCCCACGACGTGCCGGGCCGGGAGCCGTAGCCGCTGCGCCAAGTGGTCCCCGAGCGCGCTCGGTCGGATGATCGGAGAGAGGAACGCCGCTGGCAGCACGATGTAGATGATGCGCAAGCCGGCGCCGAAGGTCTCCCCGAGGTGTTGACCGCCGTACAGCCAGCTGGACACCATGATCGACACGGCAGCCACGACACCGAACACCAGGCGCCGAGCGGTGCCACGGGGATCCCGCAACAGCCAGCCGAGTCCCACCACCTGCGCCGCCACGCATACCACGCCAAGCCACATCCGGTTGATCGCGAACGCCCCCACCACCGGCAGGATGCATGCCGCCAGCAGCGACAGCGGGCCGACGAAGCGGGGAGGGGTCACGAGTCGGCTCTCCCGTGCGCCAGGGACAGCACCGCATCAGCGACCGCATCGACGGCCTGCATGTCATGGGTGGACACCGCCACCCCGGCCCCCGCGGAACGGGCAGCCGCGACCGCACCGACGACGGCCGACCACGTCCGCCGGTCCTGCCCCACCGTCGGCTCGTCGAGCAGCAGCCCGGCCGGGCCGTGCGCCACCGCCGCGGCCACCATCAACCGACGCTGCTCACCGCCGGACAGGTGGTACGGGCTGGCTCCGGCCAGCGCGGACAGCCCGAACGTCTCCAACAACCCGTCCGACCGCTCCTCCAGCTGCCTGGGGTCGGTTCCACATGCCCGCCCGGCGGCGAGTACCTCTTCGCGCACCGAGCGGGCGACCACGCCATGCTCCGGGGTCTGCGGCACCCAGGCCAGTCGCCGCGCCAGTGCCCGGGACCGCCACCGCCACGGAGCTCGACCGCGCTGGGTCGCGAGCTCCTGCGATGCGCACACCGTTCCCGACGTGGGCCGCACCAGGCCGGCAAGCACCGAAACCAGCGTCGACTTGCCGGCGCCGCTGGGGCCGGTCACTCCCAGTGCCCGGCCGGCCACCAACTCCGCATCGACACCATCGAGCGCCACCGTAGGGGGTTGCCGGCGGGCCGACAGCCGATTGCGCAGTTCCACGCAGACGCTCCGCGCCCGGACCAGCTCCCCGCTGTGCGACGACAGCGGCGCGACAAGATCGGGGTCGACGTCCAACGGCTTCGGCGGCTCGATGCCAGGCACCCAGACCCCCTGGTCGGCGAGGAAGTCGCGTTGTTCGTCGAGCACCTCGTGCGGCTTGCCGTCGGCCAGCACCTGGCATCGGGGCCCGAGCACCAGGAGCCGGTCGGCGAAGTCCACCCAGGGCTCGAGGTGGTGCTCGACGAGCACGATCGTGGCGCCGGTGTGCGCGGCGTGCTCACGTACCGCCATGCGGACCGACTCGGCGCCGGCAGGGTCGAGCATCGAGGTGGGCTCGTCCAGCAACAGCGCACCGGCATCCATCGCGAGGCTTCCCGCCAGCCCCAGGCGCTGGGTCTCTCCTCCGGACAGGGCTGCCGTGGGGTGATCCCTCGGGTAGGGAAAGTGGGACTGCCGCAACGCCGTACGCACCTGGGGCCAGATGTCCTCGCGTGGCCACCGCGCGTTCTCCAGGCCGAACGCCACGTCGCGACCGACGGTCTCTGCGACCACACCCGCGAGCGGATCCTGGACCAACAAGCCGATGTGCCCCGGCTGGTCTGCCGGTGCGCTTCCGTCCACCGAGACGGTACCGGTCAGATCGCCCTCGTCAGCACTGCCCAGCACCCCGCACAGCGCACGAAGCAGCGTCGACTTCCCGGCGCCACTCGCCCCCGCGACCAGGAGCCGCTGCCCCGCGGGGATGTGCAGGTCCAAACCGGTGATGACCGGAGTACGCCGGCGGGCCGGGCGCCACGTCAACCCCTTGACCGCGAACTCCGCAGGGTGCATCCGGCAGGCCGCCTAGACCAGGTGCCGCTCAGCGGACTCCCGGCCCGCCGGCAGCGCGTCAATGGCGCCGGTGGCAGAAAGAGCGCGTGTCAGCAGCCAGCCACCGATGCCCGCGACGACGGCGCCGGAGAGCATCAGGAACCCCAGGTAGGAGAGCTTGAACCACAGCGGGTTCGCCTGCCAGTACGCGTTCCACTCATACCCCATCTCCAGCACCGCGGCGAGCGCGCCGCCGCCAGCAGCCACCACCCAGCCGAAGTACCGGAACAGCACCAACGCGAGCACGATCTCCACCCCCAGTCCCTGCAGGACTCCAGAGATCAGCGTCGACCAGCCCCACTCGTTGCCGAGCAGCGCCTCGACGGCCGCGGCGAGCAGTTCAGCGAAGAGGGCCGCTCCGGGTCGGCGTACGACGAGCCCGCCGACGACGCCCGCGAGGAACCACGGACCGCCCAGAAGGCCGATGCTGGGTCCCAGCGCGTTGGTCAGCGGCGTGCTGAGCGCGGTGTAGGCCGCGGCCCAGCCCCAATAGACGACGCCGAAGACGACGCCGATCATCGCCGCGGAGGCGATGTCGATGGTCCGCCAGGAACTGAACAGTTCCCGGCCGGTCGGGTGTGCTGCAGTGGACAACGGAACCTCCCATGCCGGATCGGGAGGGGGAGCAGCATTCTGCTGCCCGAGGCTCGACTCCCTTCGCCGGTCCTAACCGGATCAGGTTCGAGGGTCTGCGGGGCTTCCGCACTCTCAGCGCCATCGACGCTCCCCTGTCGTTGGTGCCACTATAGCGATCCGTACCGCGGGAGACCATGAGCAGCGGGGCGCCGCAGCCTAGAATGCTGGGTACGCCCGGAAACCGTTCCCCCCGACGGGCAGTGGACGCTTAACGAGAAGGCAGGACCCGGACCCATGACACGACGCGGCTATGGGTTCGCGGTGGGACTGGCGATCGCCATCTTGCTGACGGCGTGGCTCGCGTCCTACCAGATCAACGTACCGCTCCGCGACCCCAACAACCTCGGTCTGTTGCTGCCGCTGATCATGCTCGGTTTCTACCTCATCGACGCGGTTCCCCGGGTATTGATCTCCAACCGGGGCTTCTCCGGGTTCTTCCCCTCCATGGTCTCCTACACCAAGAAGCGCTGGACGCGTACCCGCCTCACCCTGGGCCTGATCGGCGCCGGCAGCTTCTACGTCATCTACCTGGCCTACCGGAACCTCAAGGGGTTCCTCCCCATCGTCCGTGGGCCGTTGTACGACCCATTGATGCTGCAACTGGACAAGGCGTTCTGCTTCGGGCACGACCCCGCTACGGTGCTGCACACCGTCCTCGGGACCGGCATCAGCGCGTACTTCCTGTCCTTCGTCTACATGGCCTTCCTTGTCTTCACGCCGGTCAGCGTCGGTGCGGCGCTGGTGTGGTCCAAGCGCGCCTCGACCGGCTTCTGGTACGTCGTCGCGTTGTGTATCAACTGGGTTCTCGGTGTCCTCAGCTACTACTGGCTCCCGTCCCAGGGGCCGGCGTTCGCCAAGCCCTCGCTGTTCGCCGACCTCCCCGACACCGGTGTCGCTGCCCTGCAGAGGTCGCTGTTGGAGGGACGCATCGAGGCGAACCAGGACCCGTTGACCGCGTTGAACAGCATCGCGGCCTTCGCCTCCCTCCACGTGTCCATCATCTTCACTGCCGCACTGATCATCCACCTGCTGGTGCACAACGGATGGGTGCGTACGACGATGTGGGTCTACTTCGTACTGACCACCACCTCGACGATCTACTTCGGCTGGCACTACCTGCTCGATGACTTCGGCGGTCTCGCGATCGGCCTGATCTCGGTGTGGCTCAGCGCGCGGATGACCGGCCACCGGATGCGGATCCAGCGGGAGCGCGGGCTGGCCGGGGACGGGCTGCTCGGGGTGTTTGCGTCCGGCACCGCGCATGTCGGGAGCGACCGCCACACCGACGACACCGAGGCAGCGTGCCAAGACGGCACGGACAGCGGACGGGTTGCTGAGGAGTCGGCGACCTCGGGAAAGGACGGCGCCAGAACATGATCAACCAACCCGATGACGGACCGCGATGAGCGCCGTAGAACTCGTCCACTACGAGGAGCGGGACGCGGTGGGTGTCATCACCCTGGACTCACCGACGAACCGCAACGCGCTGTCGCAGCAGCTCGTGCGGGAGCTGACCGAGCATCTGCGCACGGCCGACCACTCCGATCGCGTGCGCGCCGTGTTGCTCACCCATACCGGCACCACCTTCTGCGCTGGCGCCGATCTCCGTGAGGCCGTCGAGCTGGGGATGGAGGAGGGCACTCGTACGCTGCTGCGCCTGCTGCGCACGGTGCTGGATCTGTCCACCCCCGTCGTCGCCGTCGTGCGCGGTCACGTCCGCGCGGGCGGCGTAGGCCTCGTGGGTGCCTGCGACATCGCCGTGAGCAGCACCGATGCCACCTACGCCTTCAGTGAGGCGCTGCTGGGACTGACACCGGCCATCATCTCCTTGACCACACGCACCCGGATGGGGGAACGGGACGCGGCCCACAAATACCTCACCGGAGCGACATTCGACGGTGCGGAGGCGGCACGGTCCGGACTGGTGACATCGGCGGTGCCGGCCGACGAGCTCGACGCGACGGTGGCTGACCTCGAGCGGCGCTTCCAGAAGGTATCTCCGCAGGGGCTCCGGGAGACCAAGGCACTACTGACGGCTCCGATGCGAGCCGCCATCGCGGAGGAAGGAGAGGCGTTGGTCGCGCTCTCCGCTCGGCTGTTCGCCTCCGAGGAGGCACGGGAAGGCATGACCGCCTTCCGCGAGCGCCGCGCACCGCGCTGGGCTCCCACCGAGGACCGCTAGAAAAGCGAGGGCCCGTGCCGCACCGTGGCAACCACATGGATCTCGTTTTCCTTACAACACTGTAATTCCTAACTAGTGCATATACGTATAAATCGGACATGAGACGAATAACATCCATGTTGTTCGTCAAGCCAACACGCCGTGTGGGCCAAGTTTTTCCTGTGATGGGTGTTTTCAATGTGACGAAAGAGCATTAGCGTCACCGGTGGTAGTGCTGAGGCCGCTGTTGGGGAAGACGGCCGGCCGAGGCGACATCCGACGAAGGGACCCCCGTGCCATCGCCACGCCGGAACACTGTGCGTTCTGCTGTCTCGCTGCTAGGCGCAGCATCGCTGTTGGTGGTTCTCGTCCCGGGCGCACACGCGACCGGGCCCGACCCGGACCCGGTCTTCCCGAGCAAGGAACAGGTACAGGCTGCCCAGGACCAGGTCGAGAGCACCAAGCAGTCCGTGGAGGAGATCCGCAACGAGCTCTTCGCCGCCAATGACCGTCTGCGCGAGTTGGCGAGTCAGGCCGACGCGGCAGCCGAGGCCTACAACGGCGCTGTCTTCCACTGGCACCAGGCACAGAAGGAGGCCAAGGCCGCGCAGCGGCGGGCGGAGCGTGCGGTTCACAAGGCGAAGAAGGCACGCTCGCGCCTGGTCGGGTACGTCGTCTCCCACGAGGTCACCGACACCGACTTCGACGCACTGGGTGCCGCGTTCTCCTCCCACGGTGCCCACAACTTCCTGGCCCGCGTCTCGGAGTACGACGCCTCCTCCGACGCGTTGGACTCCCGCCTCCAGGCGTGGCAGGCCGCGTCGAAGCTGGCGAAGGTGTACCAGGCCGACGCCCAACAGGCGCTGAAGCGGTCCGCTGACGCCAAACAGCAGGCCCAGCGGGCCAAGCACGACGCCGCGCAAGCCGTGGCTACCCAGCAGGCCGCCGTCACCCAGATCGCGACTCGTAAGGAGGCGTTGCTGCACAAGCTGGCCGACGCCGAGCACACCTCTTACCAACTGGCGAAGGAACGCCAGCAGGGCCTGGAGAAGCTCCGGCAACAACGGCTGGCCGAGAAGCGCCGACAGGAGGCACTTGCACGCAAGCGCGCCGAGGAACGGCGGCAACGCGAGCTCCAGCACCAGCGGGAGGTGGAGCAGCGCCGCGAGCACCAGCGGGAGCTGGAGAAGCAGCGCCAGCGCGAGGCGGCACAGCGGCAGCGCCAGCGTGAGCAGGAGCAAAAGGAGCAGGAGCAGCGCGAGCAAGAACAGCGCGAGCAGCAACAGCGCGAGCAGCAACAGCAAGAGCCGACGCCGACGCCGACTCCCACCCCGACGCCGACTCCTACGCCCACTCCTACGCCCACCCCTACCCCTACCCCCACGCCCACTCCCACTCCTACTCCGACGCCCACCCCTACCCCCACCCCCACTCCGACGCCACCAC
>CAYLOC010000016.1:0-25427 GCA_964385195.1 uncultured Nocardioidaceae bacterium | reverse complement strand
TCCCAGCGGCCCACTGATCGGTAACTGGCCAAACCCGGCATCCGTGGAGGAGATTTCCTGCCCTTTCTGGCCAGTTACCGACCAGCAAGACCGCCTGAGGCCGCTACGGCGCAGCGTGCGGAAGGACCCGCTCCTTCGGCTGGGCGAGACGCTGCACCGCGTTACTGGACTGACTCGGCGCCGAGGTGGCCTCAATCAGGCTGAAGCTCCAGGGGTGGTCGGCTCCGTCGCTGAGGACGACAGTCGTATTGAAGCTGCCGTTCCCGCCCCACTGGCCGCCTCCGTAGAACACCACGTAGTTGCCGAACCCGCTCAACGACAGCACCGGGATGTACCGGCCGTCGAATGTTCCTGCCGGCACCGAGAGCTTGTAGTGACCTGCCGAGAGGCGGGTCACGGTGAAGGGCACAGGGCCGGTGTAACCCGTTGAGCCGTCACCGTTGACGAGTCCGGTGACCGCGATGATGTTGTCCGGCCCTGCCGGGCCTTGCGGCCCCACCGGTCCCTGGGGACCAGTCGGACCCTGCGGTCCTTGGGGACCAGTCGGACCCTGCGGTCCTTGGGGACCAGCTGGTCCTTGGGGTCCTTGCGGGCCTCGTGGGCCTTCTGGACCACGCTGGTTCCACGAGATCGCCGTCTCGGAGTGGCGGCACTGCTGGTTGGGCCCGGTCAGCACTCGCAGCTTCCCGTTGTGGGTGTTGTAGCAGCCGTTGATGACTGAGCCGCTGTCGTTCCCGGTCGCGTAGGCGACCGACCCGCCCGCGGCGACGACGGCAAGTGCCACTCCCGTGACGAGAAAGGGGCGCAGTCGCCGGGGTCGTTGGTTCTCCTTTGTGTGCATCGTGCCTCCAAGGCATAAAGAATTGGGTACCGCATTGAAAGTAGAACCGAACATCGGATTTGTCTTGGAGTTGCAGGAATCTGCACCAATCAGGGGTCAGGGTCCGAGCTCGGTGCGGATGGACTGGGCAGCCTGGATGAGGCGGTCGCCGATGCGCGTGGTGTCGCTGGCCGCGTCGACGTAGACGACCGCGATCACCGCGACCGGCTCGCCGCGGACGTCGAGGATCGCGCTCGCGACCGACCGCATCCCCGGGAGCACTTCCTGGTGGGACGTCGCCCATCCACGGGCACGGGCCAGCGCCACCTCCGGGCGCTCGTCCGGTTGAGGCTGCCAGGCCGCCAGCATGGCCAGTCCGGGAGCCCCCCGGTGGATGTCGTGCCGTACCCCCGGGCTGTAGGCGATGTGGACGCGGGTGTGGCGCGGTTCGACGCTGACCACCGTGACCACCTCTCCGTGGTCCGGGACCACCAGGAACGTCGTCATCCCGAGCTCATCGGCCACATCGGACATCTCCGGCAGCGCAGCCCGCTGGAGGTCCCGGCGTACGGTCCGGGCCAGCGCCGACAGGCCCAGACCCGGCGCATACCGCCCAGCCGCATCGCGTTCGACCAGGCGGTGCGTCTCCAGGGTGCGCAGCATCCGGTAGGCGATCGAGCGGTGGACCCCGAGGTGGTCGGCCACGTCCGCGACGGTCAACGGGCCGCGGTCGGCCGCCAGGATCTGCAGGATGCGCACGCCGCGGTCCAGGGTCTGGGAGTACACGCGTTCCGCCATCGAAGGGTTCCCATCGTCGCTGAGAGGCTCTAAACTCCTCAAAGATAGAACACCGAGTTCTCAATGAGAACAGATGGAGGCTTCGATGCGCAGATCTCTCTCGCTCACTGCGGTGTCCGCCGCGGCCCTGCTCACCCTCGCGGCCTGCGGCGGCGGGTCCGGCGGGGATGAGGGCTCCAGTCCGGTCAAGATCGGTCAGATCGCCTCCCTGACCGGCAACTACACGCCGCTGGGACAGAACGACAAGCTCGGCGCGGCGCAAGCCGTGAAGGAGATCAACGACGCCGGCGGCGTCCTCGACGGCCGGCAACTACAGATCACGGTCAAGGACGACAAGACCGACCCCAACCAGGCCGTGATCGCCTACAAGGACCTGGTCAGCTCTGGTTCGGTGGCCGTGGTCGGGTCGTCGTTCTCCAACTCCAGCCTTGCGGTTGAGCCGCTGACCGACCGGCAGAAGGTCGTGTACGTGTCCACCGCTGCCGCAGATGAGCAGGTGGAGCCGATCCACGACTACCTCTTCATGACCCCACCGACCGCGGGGGCGGTCGCCGAGCAGCTCCTGCGCTACTTCAAGGCGCAAGGGATGACGAAGATGGCGGTCGCCTACGACACCGACCAGGCCTTCGCGCAGACCGGCTGGAAGAAGATGAGCAAGATGGCCGGGAAGTACGGCATCACCTTCGTCAAGAAGGAGACGTTCGAGACCTCGGCGACCAACTTCTCCTCGGTGCTGACCCACATTCGTGGCAGCGACGCCCAGGGCCTCATGGTCTGGGCGACCGGGTCGCCTGCGGTGATCATCACCAAGCAGTTCGCCGCTGCCGGTCTGGACATCCCGCTGGTCATGAGCCACGCCGAAGCGTCGACGCTCTACACCAAACCGGCCGGGAAGGCCGCCAACGGGGTCATCGTCCCCAGTTCGCTGGGGGTCGTCGGACCGCAGCTTCCGGACTCCAAGGTCAAGACCGTGGCGGTGAAGATGGCCAAGACGTTCCAGAAGAAGAACGGGTACTACCCCCCGCAGTTCGCTCTGGACGGTTACAACGCGGTGAAGCTGATCGCCGCAGCCATCGACAAGGCGGGAAGCACCGACCCGGAGAAGATCCAGGATGCGATGGAGAACCTGAGCCTGGAGACCCCGGAGGGCGTCTACAACTACTCGGGGGACAACCACTCCGGCCTGACCGTGGACGACGTGGCGATCACCGTGGTCAAGGGCGGCGACTTCACCCTCACCGACTGGTCGAAGAAGCAGCTGGACAAGACCCTGAAGTGATCCAGGGTGAAGTGATCCAGGGTGAGTAGTGCCGAAGCCGGGCAACGGCCCGTCCTCGAGGTCGACAACGTCTCCCGTTCGTTCGGCGGTGTCTTCGCGGTCCGCGACGTCAGTCTCTTTGTCGCGGACGGTGAGGTCCGCGGGGTCATCGGCGCCAACGGCGCAGGGAAGTCCACGCTGTTCAACCTGATCAGTGGGCACCTGCCGCCCGACGCCGGCACCGTTCGCTACCGCGGGGAACGCATCGACACCGAAACACCGCATCGGCGTGCCCACCGCGGGATCAGCATCGTGTTCCAAGGCGCCCGGATCTTTCGCGGCATGACCGTGCTGGAGAACGTGATGGTGGGCACCCACGCCTCCACGCGCTACGGGTTCCTCGCCAGTACGCTGCGGCTGCCCGGCCAGCGGCGGGAGGAGCGCCGGATCGCCGAACACGCCCGCGAGTCGCTGGCGCGCGTCGACCTGGTGCGGTGGGCCGACCTGCCCGCGGAGTCCCTCCCGCTGGGCCAGCAGCGTCGGCTGCAGGTGGCACGGGCCCTGTGCTCCGATCCGCATCTGCTGCTGCTGGATGAGCCCGCCTCGGGGCTCCGCGCGGGAGAGCGGGCCGCCCTGGCGGGCCTGGTCGAGGAACTGCACGGTCAGGGCCTCACGATGCTGCTGATCGAGCATGACGTGAGCTTCGTCGTACGGCTGGCCGACCACGTGACCGTGCTCGACCTCGGAGCGGTCATAGCCGAAGGCGACCCCGCCACCGTCACTCGCGACCCGCGCGTCATCGAGGCCTACCTGGGACAGGAGGCGACCGGTGCTGGACGTCAGTGACCTCGTGGTGCGCTACGGCAGCGCCACCGCCCTGGACGGGGTGAGCCTGCACCTCGATGCCGGGGAGATGGTCGCCCTTGTCGGGCCCAACGGTGCCGGGAAGACCACGCTGGTCAACACCCTGTCCGGCATCGTCCACCCCGACGGGGGAACCGTGCGGATCGAGGGTCGCCTGACGCAGGTTCCGGAGGGACGGCAGTTGTTCCCCGAGCTCACCGTCGCCGACAACCTGCGCCTCGGTGCGTGGCGGTCGCGGCGTACTCCCGGAGCACGGGACCCGCGTCGGGTGTACGACGTCCTGCCGGAGCTGGCGCGGATGGCCGAGCAGCTGGCCGGAACCCTCTCCGGGGGACAACAGCAGATGGTGGCCGTCGGCCGGGCACTGATGGCCGACCCCGACATCCTGGCCGTCGACGAGCTCTCCCTCGGGCTCGCCCCGAAGGTCGTCGCCGACCTGTCACGACACCTGACCGAGCTCAACGCCAGCCGCGGCACCGCCGTACTCCTGATCGAGCAGAACGCACGCCTCGCGTTCGACCTGTGTGCGCGCGCCTACGTCCTGGAGTCCGGTGCGGTGACCGCCGCCGGTTCATGCGAGGAGCTCGCGGCCAGCCCGGAGGTCGCCCGCGCCTACCTCGGCATGACCGAGTCCGTGCCCACCGCCGACCGGGAGGATCCGTCCTGATGGCCGACCTGCTCACCTACGTCATCACCGGTCTGGCCATCGGGTGCTCGTTCGCGCTGGTTGCCTCCGGTTTCGTTGCGATCCACCGGGTCACGCGCGTCGTGAACTTCGCCCAGGGCACGTTCGCCGTCGTCGGGGGGATGATGGCGAGCTCCATGTTGCATGGCGGGCTCCCGCACGGGGTCTCCGAGGTCATCGGAGTCCTCCTCGCCACGCTCTGCGGCCTGGTGGTGGGGATCATCGCCATCGGCAAGCCAGGAACGACCACCCTGGTGTCGTTGGTGATCACCCTGGGCCTGGGGATCCTCGCCTATGCCGTCGAGATCGTCGCGTTCGGTGACCAGCCGACGTCGTTCCGGATGGCGCGCGGGTCGGTGACGATCGCCGGTGCGCATATCCTGACGCAGTACTTCGTCGTCATCGCCGCAGCACTGGTCACCTTCGCCGCCCTTGGCCTGTTCTTCGCACGCAGCTACATCGGCAAGGCGCTCACCGCCTGCGCCTCCAACCCGCATGCGGCGCGGATCCAGGGCATCAACCCACGCCGGATGGGTCTGCTCGCGTTCGCGCTCGGCGGGTTTCTCGGTGGGCTGGCGGGCATTCTGGTGACCCCCCTGCAGCCGATCTCGTTCGACTCCGACGTCGCGCTGGCCACCAACGGGTTCGCTGCGGCCATCTTCGGCGGCTTGAACAGCCCGTCCGCTGCCCTGACCGGCGGGTTGGTGCTCGGTGTCACCGAAGCGCTCATCGCCGGGTACTTCAACGCCTCCTACCAGACCGAGGTGGCCCTCGTGCTGATGTTGGCGCTGATGGTGTGGCAGGCCCGGAAGCGGATCGCCGTCGCGGAGGAGGTCGCCTAGATGCGTCACGCGGGCCAGGCAACCGTGGCGGTGGTGGCAGTGCTGGGTCTGCTCGCCCCGCTGGTGCTGAGCTCCTCCCAGCTCACGGTCTACATCCTCTTCGGGACGGCGGCGATCGTGACCGTTGGTGTCTCGCTGCTGATGGGGTACGCCGGGCAGGTCTCGCTCGGGCAGGCCGCGTTCTACGGGATCGGCGCCTACACCGCGGGTGCGTTGGCCATGCACGGGGTGCCGACCCTGCTGGGGCTGCTGTGCGCCCCGGTGGTCGCGGCCATCTTCGCCACCGTGGTCGGGATCCCGATCCTGCGTCTCCGCGGCCACTACCTCGCGTTCGCGACGCTGGCGTTCCAGTTGATCATGGTCTCCGCCGTCGGGCAGATCGCCTTCCTCGGCGGCAACATCGGCCTGCGCGGGATCCCCCAGCTGTCCCTTGGCGGGCTGGAGCTCTCCTCCAGCCGGGCGTACGCGTGGCTGACGTGGGTGGGGCTGGCCGTCGTCCTGGTCGTCACGTCCAACATCATCCGGTCCCGCCCGGGGCGTGGCCTGCGTGCGCTGGCGACGAGCGAGACCGCCGCGGAGTCCTCCGGAGTGCCGGTGACGCGCTACCGGCTGACCGTGTTCGCGCTGTCCGCCGCGTTCGCCGGGCTGGCCGGCGGCATCTACGCCTACTTCCTCGGGTACATCGCGCCCGGGTCGTTCCCGGTGCTGCTGTCCTTCGAGTACGTCGTGATGGCCGTCATCGGTGGGCTCGGCACGATCTGGGGGCCGGTCGTCGGCGCCGCCGTCGTCACGGTCCTGGTGCAGGCGATGACGGCGCTGGGGACACAACCCGGGATGCCCGCCTACGCCGCCAACGTCTTCTCCTACGCCGTGTACGCCGGCCTGCTCATCGTGGTGCTGTTGTTCCTGCCGCGCGGTCTGCTTCCGGCCGGCACCGGCCTGATCCGCCGGATGCTGCCTCGCCGTACACGCGGAGACGACGTGGAGGAAGGTGGAGTGGAGGAGCCTGCCACCGCACGCCGGTAACGACACGAGAAGGAGAACAGACATGTCCGCGAAACCGTTCGCGTCCTCGGCCGATCTGGAGGCCAAGACCGAGACGTTGGAAGAGCTTGACGAAGGTGTGTACTCCCTGACCGCCGAGGGCGACCCGAACGTCGGCGCGATCGAGGGGGAGGACTTCTTGGTGGCGTTCGAGGCCCGGGCGACGCCGGTGGCGGCGGCGGAGTGGCTGGCGAAGCTGCGGGAGTACACCGACAAACCGGTGCGGTACCTGGTGCTGTCGCACTACCACGCGGTGCGGGTGCTGGGGGCGAGCGCGTTCGACGCGACCGCGATCGTGGCGCACGAGAAGACCCGGGAGCTGGTGGCTGAACGGGGCAAGGAGGACTGGGACAGCGAGTTCGGGCGGATGCCGCGGCTGTTCAAGGAGCCGGACTCCATCCCGGGACTGACCTGGCCGACGGTGACGTTCTCGGACCGGTTGACGATCGAGCTGGGAGAAGGCCGGGGGCAGGTCGTCTTGCAGTACTGCGGACGCGGTCACACCGAGGGCGACATCGTCGCGTTCCTGCCCAAGCAGCGGGTGTTGTACGCCGGTGACCTGGTGGAGGCGCAGGCGGCGCTGTACACCGGGGACGCGTTCCATTCCGACTGGTCCTCGGG
The DNA here is from genome assembly GCA_964385195.1 of uncultured Nocardioidaceae bacterium. Classification (GTDB taxonomy): domain Bacteria; phylum Actinomycetota; class Actinomycetes; order Propionibacteriales; family Nocardioidaceae; genus CAYLOC01. Next base: position 18,495 of record CAYLOC010000016.1, on the reverse strand, counting down.
CACCTTGGACGTGGTGAAGTCCTTCGGTGCTGAGCACCTGATCGGGGGCCGTGGCGCGGTCGCGCACGGCCGGGACGCGGTGGATGCCGCGATCGAGCAGACCCGTGGGTTCTTGTCCTCGATGCTGACCGAGGTCGGCGCGGTGCATGAGGCGGGCGGGACGTTGAAGGAGGCGTTCGATGCCACCCATGCCGCGTTGGCGCCGAAGTTCGGCGCGTGGCCGATTTTCGAGCACTGCCTGCCGTTCAACGTGCAGCGGCTGTGGGATGAGTTCGACGGGATCGAGCGCCCGCGGATCTGGACCGCTGAGCGTGACCGCGAGGTCTGGGACCAGCTCCAGGACTGACCCGGATGAGGACGGAGTACTCCGGTCCGCCGGTGGTGATCGTCGGCAACGGCCCGGTGGGGCAGACGTCGGCACTGCTGCTGGCGCGATGGGGTATCCCCAGCCTCGTGTTCGACGATCGGCCCGGCCGGGACCTGGTGGGGTCCAAGGCGATCTGCCAGCAACGCGACGTGCTTGACATCTGGGACAGCGTTGGCGCCGGCAGGCAGATCGCGGAGGAGGGGGTGACCTGGACCCGGGCGCGGACGATGTACGGCGAACAGGAGCTGTTCTGCCAGGAGTTCGCCGATCGTGGCCGGTCGGCCTTCCCCCCGTTCGTCAACATCTCCCAGTCCCGGACCGAGGAGATCCTGGACGAACGCGTCGCCCGCACCCCGCAGATCGAGTCCCGCTGGTCGCACCGGGTGACCGGGCTGCGCCAGCGCGCCGACGGAGTGGAGGTGGAGGTCGAGACGCCGACCGGTACCCAGCAGGCGGTCTCGCCGTACGTCCTGCTGGCCGCTGGTGCCCGGTGTACGTCGCTGCGCCACCAGCTGGGTGTGGAGTTCGACGGGCGGTCGTTCAACGACCACTTCCTGATCTGTGACATCGCCGCCGAGCTACCGGGGTGGGAGCGAGAGCGGCGGTTCTACTTCGACCCGGTCTGGAACCCCGGTCGGCAGGTGCTGATCCACCCGTGTCCCGGGTCGACGTACCGGATCGACTGGCAGGTCCCGGCCGACTTCGACCTCGACGCGGAGGAGGCCTCCGGTGCGCTGGAGGCGCGGATCCGCAAGATCATCGGCGACCGCGACTACCGGATCGTGTGGAAGTCGGTGTATCGGTTCCACTCCCGGTGCGCTACCCGCATGCGCGCCGGGCGGGTGCTGCTCGTCGGTGACGCCGCCCACCTGGTGGCTCCGTTCGGGGCCCGCGGGCTGAACTCGGGGGTCGCGGATGCGGAGAATGCCGCGTGGAAGCTGGCGTTCGTGCTGCACGGCTGGGCGCATCCGGACCTGCTGGACAGCTACGACGCCGAACGCCTTGCCGCAGCGAGGGAGAACCTCGACATCACCAGCGCCACGATGGACTTCCTCGTGCCGCAGACCGACGCCGGCTGGGATCGCCGTCGCGACCTGCTGCGTCGGGCGCGGGGCGACCCCAGCGTGCATCCCCAGATCGACTCCGGGAGGCTCGCCGAGCCGTACTGGTACTGCGACTCGCCGCTGACCAGTCCCGACCCCACCCGGCCACCGGCCACGCGTCCCGAGCGCGGCCAGGCTCCACCTCCCGGTGTGGGCGTGCTGCTCCCGGACCTGCCCCTCGACGACGGCCGCCGGCTCCGCGAGATCGCCCGCACGGGGTTGCTGCTGCTCACCGCCGACCCCGTCGACGTCGAACCTGCCGCTCGCGCCGCCGGAGCCGCCGCCGGCGGAGCACCGGTCGCCGTACACGCCATGACCGATCTGAGCCCCGACGGGACCCTCACCAAGGTGCTCGACGCCCGGCCGGGCGAGGTCTGGCTCGTGCGTCCGGACACGGCTGTCGCTGCGGTACTGCCCACGGCGGATCCGGACGGCATCGTCGCCGCCTGTCACCGGGCCCTCGCTCAGCGCAGCGCGTAGACCAGCAGCGACAGCCCGACGTAATGGGAGCAGAACCCAGCGATCGTGCAGGAGTGGAACACCTCGTGGAACCCGAACCAGCGGGGGAGCGGGTTCGGACGCTTCAGGCCGTAGACCACGCCGCCCAGGGAGTACAAGCCGCCGCCAACGATGATGAGCGTCAGCACGGCAGGGCCGGTCGCAGCGGCGAAGTCACCGAGCCAGAACACCGCCGCCCACCCCAGTGCGATGTAGACCGGGAGGTAGAGCCACCGTGGCGCGCCGAGCCACAGCACCCGGAACGCGATGCCCGCCAACGCGCCGCCCCAGGCGATCCCCAGCAGCACCTTGGCGTTGCGGTCGTCGAGCAGGGTAAGCGCGAACGGCGTGTAGGTGCCGGCGATCAGCAAGAAGATCGTGGAGTGGTCCAACCGCCGCAATACCCCGTGCCAGGGCCCCGACCAGTGGCCACGGTGGAACAGGGCAGAGACGCCGAACAGCGCCGACCCGGTCGCGGCGAACACGCCGGTTGCGATCCTGGTCGTCGGCGTCGGCGCGAGGATCACCAGTACGGCCCCGGCCACCACGCTCACCGGGAACGTGCCCAGATGGAGCCAGCCACGCAGCCTCGGTTTCGCCTCGCGTGCGACCTCACGGAGGCGGTCACGGGCGGGAGTGGTCACAGGGTCACCTTAGAACGGTGGCCAAGCAGGTAACCTTCAGAGGGGACAAGAACTCCTCGGAGGTGTGCGCGTGGCGGTAACCGGCCTGCGATCGCTGGTCTACGACCTGTACGAGCGGCGGCTCATGCGCAACCTCCCGCCGGACAAGATCCCCGGCCATGTCGGTGTCATGTGTGACGGGAACCGGCGGTGGGCCCGGGCCTCGGGAGAGCAGGTGGCGGGTGGCTATGTCGCCGGCGCGGACAAGATCTCGGAGTTCCTCGGCTGGTGCGACCAGCTGCAGATCCGGCTGGTCACGCTGTGGCTGTTGTCCACCGACAACCTCGGTCGCCCCGAGGAGGAGACGGGGCCGCTGGTGCAGGTCATCGCGGATCTGGTCGACGAGCTCGCCGCCACCCGCCGGTGGCGGCTGAACCCCGTCGGCGCCCTGGACATGCTTCCCGCGGCCACGATGACCCGGTTGAAGGCAGCCGCGGACTCCACCGCGGATGTGGAGGCGATGACGGTCAACATCGCCGTGGCGTACGGCGGGCGCCGGGAGCTCGCCGACGCCGTACGCTCGCTGTTGCACGAGCACGCCCGGAGGGGCACCTCCGTGGAGGAGCTGGCCGACACGATCGACATGGACCACATCGCCGAACACCTCTACACCAAGGGCCAGCCGGACCCGGACCTGGTGATCCGCACCTCCGGCGAGCAGCGGATGTCCGGTTTCTTGCTGTGGCAGAGCGCGCACAGCGAGTTCTACTTCTGCGAGGCGATGTGGCCGGACTTCCGGCGTACCGACTTCCTCCGCGCGATCCGGGACTACGCCGCCCGGGAGCGCCGCTACGGCCGCTGACCCCACCGAACACCTCTGTCCCACCGAATAACCCGCGATCCGCCCGAAAACGGTGGCTCGGCGGTGTCCGGTCGCGCGTGGGTGGTGGGACGGCGTGTCTGCGCCATCACGTACGCCGCCGTGCGTAGCGTCGGTCCCGTCGCCACAGGCTGCGTTAGCGGGAGGCATGCATGGACCACCGCCGTGGACAGACCCCGGCCCTGCCCGTCACCGAGGCCACCGCGGCTACCGCGGCCCACGACACCACCCGCACGTTCGTGCTGGACACCAGTGTGCTGCTGGCTGACCCCGCGGCGCTCCGCCGGTTCTGTGAGCACGACGTCGTCCTCCCGGTGGTGGTGGTCACGGAGCTGGAGGGCAAGCGGCACCACCCCGAGCTGGGGTACTTCGCCCGGTCGGCCCTCCGCCGGCTGGACGCACTGCGGGTGCAGAACGGGAGGCTCGACGCCCCCGTGGCCGCCAACGACGACGGCGGCACCATCCGCGTCGAGCTGAACCACACCGACCAGTCCCGGCTGCCCTCCGGCTTCCGCCTGGGTGACAACGACAGCCGGATCCTTGCCGTGGCGCTGAACCTCCAGGCGGAGGGCCACGCAGTCACGCTGGTGTCGAAGGACCTGCCGATGCGGGTCAAGGCGTCCGCGGTGGGCCTGCCCGCGGAGGAGTACCGGGCTGAGTTGGCCATCGAGGCCGGCTACACCGGCATGGCCGAGGTGGACGTCTGTCAGACCGATCTGGATGAGTTGTACGCCGAGGGGAGCGCTGACCTCGACGCCGCGCGTGACCTTCCGTGCAACTGCGGCGTGGTGCTGCTGTCGGAGCGCGGGAGCGCGCTGGGCCGGGTCACCCCGGAGAAGCAGGTCCGCTTGGTCCGCGGTGACAAGGAGGTCTTCGGGATCCGCGGTCGCTCTGCGGAGCAGCGGATCGCCCTGGACCTGCTGCTGGACACCGATGTCGGCATCGTCTCTATGGGCGGCCGCGCCGGCACCGGTAAGTCCGCGCTCGCGCTGTGCGCGGGGTTGGAGGCGGTGCTGGAGCGTGGCCAGCACCGCAAGGTGGTCGTGTTCCGGCCGCTGTACGCCGTGGGCGGGCAGGACCTTGGCTACCTGCCGGGGAACGAGTCGGAGAAGATGCAGCCCTGGGCGCAGGCGGTGTTCGACACGCTGAGCGCGGTGACCAGCCCCCACGTCATCGAAGAGGTCCTGGACCGGGGAATGCTGGAGGTGCTGCCGCTGACGCATATCCGGGGACGGTCGCTGCATGACGCGTTCGTGATCGTCGACGAAGCACAGTCGCTGGAGCGCAACGTCCTCCTGACCGTCCTGTCCCGGATAGGCGCGAACTCCCGGGTCGTGCTCACCCACGACACCGGGCAACGCGACAACCTCCGTGTGGGTCGGTACGACGGGGTGGTGGCGGTGGTGGAGAAGCTGAAGGGCCACCCGCTGTTCGCCCACGTGACCCTCACCCGCTCGGAGCGCTCTCCGGTGGCAGCACTGGTGACGGAACTGCTGGAGGAAGCGGCTGAGTGACGGTTGCGAAATCTCAAAAGAAGTGCAGGATGTGAAGAACCACTGCAGGTACCCGATGCGGGATCCGCGGAGAGGGAGGCAGGCACGTGCGTACCATCTCGGCACGGTCGCCGATAAGGCGCAAGGGGCTGTTCCGCATGGTCGCGGCCTCGGTTGCTGTGGTTCTCGCCGCCACGATGCTCGCTGCGTGTGGCGGCGGCTCAAGCAAGGACACGCTGGTCTGGTACATCAACCCCGACCCGGAGCCGCCGGCTGGTTGGAAGGGGCCGTTCGGGCAGGCCGGAATCGCGGCTCGCTGTAGCACCGACCAGTACACGATCTCCATCCAGAAACTCCCGGGGGACGCGTCCCAGCAGCGGATCCAGCTCGCGCGGAGGCTTGCTGCCCAGGACACCGGTATCGACCTGATGAGCCTCGACCCGGCATTCACCGGAGAGTTCGCCAACGCCGGCTTCCTGCTGGACATCCCGCAGGCAGAAGCGCAGGAGCTGACCAAGGGCGTCCTTGGCGGCGCTGTCACTGCGGCGTCGTACGACGGAAAGCTGGTCGTTGCGCCGTTGTGGGCGAACACCCAGCTGCTGTGGTACCGCAAGTCCTTCGCCAAGAAGGCCGGGCTCGACATGTCCAAGCCGGTGACCTGGGACCAGATCATCACCGCCGCCTCGAAGAACGGCGGCACCGTGGGTGTCCAGGGCAACAAGTACGAGGGATACGTCGTGTGGATCAACGCGCTCATCATGGGCGCGGGCGGCAGCGTCGTCACCGACGTGGAGAAGGGCGTCGACGCCAACATCACGATCGACTCCGCCGCCGGAAAGGCCGCCGCGAAGGTGATCAACCACCTCGCGCACTCCAAGGCCGCGGAGCCGGACCTGTCGGTCTCCAACGAGGGCACCGTGCTGACTCCGTTCGCCACCGACAAGGGCGCATTCCAGCTGAACTGGACGTTCATCTACGCCAACTACAAGAGTGACAAGAAGACGTTCAACGACCTGGGCTGGGCGCGCTACCCGCGCACGGTGCCCGACAAGCCGTCTCGGCCTCCGCTCGGCGGGATCAACATCGGCATCAACCACTACACGAACCACCCCGACGAAGCGCTCGACGCGGTCAAGTGCATCACTTCCACCGAGAACCAGGTGGAGTACGCGATCGAGACCGGGAACATGCCCGCTCGTGCGGCGGCGTACGACGCGGCCAAGCTGAAGAAGGCCTATCCGGCGGACCTGCTGAAGGCGTTCCAGCAAAGCATCGAGGACGCCGGGGCCCGGCCGACCACGCCGTACTGGAGCGACATCTCCAGCGCGATCCAGAGCACGTGGCACCCGCCGGGCTCGGTGAACCAGAACACGCCCGCGAAGTCCGCGGACTTCATCGACGCGGTGCTCCACGGGAAGACGTTGCTATGACCGGTCCGCTGAAACAGGGGAGGGCACGCCCATGAGCACCGTGACCGCGACCGCGGCTGCCTCGCAGACACCGGGGAAGAAGCACCTCACCGACCGGGCACGGATGGAGAACCGGCTGGCCTGGAAGCTCGTCGCCCCGGCAGTGATCGTGATGATCGTCGTGACTGCCTACCCGATGATCCAGGCGCTGTACCTGTCGCTGTTCCGGTACCGCCTGACCGCTCCCGATGACAAGACGTTCGTCGGACTGGGGAACTACGGCGTGATCCTGTCCGACTCGCTGTTCTGGTACGACGCGTGGAACACGGTCTTCATCATGATCGTGACCGTCGCGTTCGAGTTGGTGATCGGCTTCGTGTTCGCGATGGTGATGCACCGGGTGATCTTCTTCCGCGGCGGGATCCGGACCTCCATCCTGATCCCGTACGGCATCATCACGGTGGTCTCGGCTTTCGCGTGGCAGTTCGCGTTCAGCCTGAACAACGGCTTCATCAACTCCTGGTTCAGCTGGCTTCCGTGGCTGAACCCCGACACCAACTGGTTCGGGCACCACTGGACGGCAATGTTCGCCATCTGCTGCTCCGAGATCTGGAAGACCACGCCGTTCATGTCTTTGCTGCTGCTCGCGGGCCTGTCGCAGGTCAGTGAGGACATGCTGGAGGCAGCGAAGGTCGACGGCGCCACTTGGCGGCAGCGGTTCTTCAAGGTGATCGTGCCGAACATGCGGGCCGCGATCATGGTGGCGGTGCTGTTCCGGGCGCTGGACGCGTTCCGGATCTTCGACAACATCTTCATCATGACCAAGGGAGCCGTCAGCACGGGTTCGTTGTCGATCCTCACCTATCAGCAGGCCATCGTGCAGTTCCAGCTCGGCATGGGCTCCGCCTTGTCCGTGCTGTTGTTCATTGCGGTGCTGTTGGTCGCCTATGTGTTGGTGAAGATGTTCCGGGTCGATCTGTCGCAGGCGAGAGGGGAGGCCTGATGAAACAACGACTGGGCCCGCACCACTGGGCCGGCATCGCCTTGATCCTCATCTGGTGTCTGCTGCCGGTCGCTTGGATTCTGTCCCTGTCGTTCAAGTCGGTGACCGAGACCACCAACGGCAGCCCGCACTTCCTGCCCAGTGACTGGACGGTGCAGAACTACATCGACATCATGACCAACGGCGACTTCCAACGGGTGCTGCTGAACTCGTTCGGGATCGCTCTCATCTCCACCGCCCTGGCGGTGATCGTGGCGACGCTGACGGCGTACGCCGTGGCACGCCTGGAGTTCAAGGGAAAGAAGCTGGTGCTGTCGATCGCGCTGGCCATCGCGATGTTCCCGGTGGTCTCGCTCGTCGGGCCGCTGTTCGACCTCTGGCGGTTCTTCCACCTGTTCAACACCTGGCCCGGGCTGATTATCCCCTACCTCACGTTCACGCTGCCGCTGGCGATCTGGACGTTGTCGGCGTTCTTCCGGGAGATTCCGTGGGAGATGGAACAGGCGGCCCAGGTCGACGGCGCCACGTCCTGGCAGGCCTTCCGCAAGGTGATCGTGCCGTTGGCGGCGCCGGGGGTGTTCACCGCGGCGATCCTGACGTTCTTCTTCGCCTGGAACGAGTTCGTGCTCGCGATCTCGCTGACTTCGACCACGCGGGCCCGGACGGTACCGGCGCAGATGGCGTTCTTCGTCGGTCCCGACCAGTTCAACCCACCGTACTCCCAGCTGGCAACGGCGTCGGTCGTGGTGACCATCCCGATCATCATCATCGTCTTGTTGTTCCAGCGCAGGATCGTTGCCGGGCTGACCTCCGGCGCAGTGAAAGGCTGATCATGGCTGAGATCTCGATGAAGAACATCGTCAAGCAGTACGGCGACGGGTTCCCCGCCGTCAACGACGTCAGCATCGACGTCGGTGACGGGGAGTTCGTCATCCTGGTCGGGCCGTCCGGGTGCGGCAAGTCCACCCTGCTGCGGATGATCGTGGGGTTGGAGGACATCACCTCCGGCGACATGATCATCGGAGGGGAGCGGGTCAACGACAAGGCGCCCCGCGACCGCAACCTCGCCATGGTGTTCCAGAACTACGCGCTGTACCCGCACCTGAACGTCTACGAGAACATCGCCTTCCCGCTCCGGCTGGCCAAACAGCACAGCGAGGCCGAGATCGACAGCAAGGTGCGCGAAGCGGCGAAGACACTGGAGCTGGAGGAGCACCTGGAACGTAAGCCGGGCAACCTCTCCGGTGGCCAACGGCAGCGGGTCGCGATGGGCCGGGCGATCGTCCGTGATGCGCAGGCGTTCTTGTTCGACGAGCCGCTGTCCAACCTCGACGCCAAGCTCCGCGGTCAGATGCGCACCGAGATCGCGCGGTTGCAGCGCCGGCTGGGGATCACCACCGTCTACGTCACCCACGACCAGACCGAGGCCATGACCCTGGGCGACCGGGTCGCCGTACTGAAGAAGGGGCTGCTGCAGCAGCTGGGCACACCGCGGGAGCTGTACGACGAGCCGGTCAACCTGTTCGTCGCCGGCTTCATCGGCTCGCCCCCGATGAACTTCCTGCCCGCGACCGTGGAGGGGACGACGGTGAAACTGCCGTTCTGCGAGGTGCAGGTACCGGAGGCACGTGTCCGCAACGCCCAGGGCAAGGGGCTGCTGATCGCCGGCCTCCGTCCGGAGCACTTCAACGACGCGTCCGTGGTCGACGCCGAGAAACGCAAGTCCGGCACCACGTTCCGCGTGACGGTCGATGTGACCGAATGGCTCGGGAACGAGATGTTCGCCTACATCCCGTTCGAAGCGCACGCGGAGGTCCAACGGGAGTTGGAGCAACTGCAAAAGGACCTGGACAGCGAGGGCATGCGCACCCAGCTCGTGGTCGCGCTGGACTCCGCCAGCATGATCAAGCCGGGTGACGAGGCGGAGATCTTTGTCGACCCGTCCCGGATCCACCTGTTCGACCCCTCCACGGGGGAGAACCTCTCCAACCCCGAACACACCGGCGGTGGCGCGCATCGATCGACGACAGCGGAGCCTGCCACGGAGGCTTGACCTGTTCTGGTCCGGTTTGTCCGGGGCCGATTTGCACGACGGGGGAGACACCCGCACGCTGGTCGGGTTGCCCTGATGGGCAGCCCGGCCGTTGATGTCTCCCTGAAGGAATCGCTTGTTACGACCTCGTCGTGCCTGTCCGAAGCATCGTGGCACCAGGCGACGCCTGCGCGGACGCGTGGTGGGAGTGTGTGCCGTCATGGCGCTGGCCTGCGGTGTCGGCGGCGTGGCGGCGCTGGGGATGAGCGGGCCGGAGCGAGGCTCGTCCCCGGTGGGTGCGTCCTCCCGTGCCGGGCACACCCCAGGACCGCCACGCGTTGCCGAAGGCGATCGGGCTGACGGGCACGACGTCAGCCGGGGCGATGTACGGCCGGACCTCACGTCGAAGCCGCCCGCGGACAAGCCCGACCCGATGCCGGCCACCGGTCAGCGGCTCGACGGGGCAGTGACCAGCACCGCACCACCGCCCAGCCCCCGCGAGATCGCACAGGCGCTGTTGTCGACGTACGGATGGGACAGCACCCAGTATTCCTGCCTGGACCGGCTATGGATCCACGAGAGCAACTGGGACCCGGAGGCCACCAACCCCATCACCGGGGCCTTCGGTATCCCGCAAGCGCTGCCTCCGGAGAAGATGGCCGAGTACGGCGCGGACTGGCGGACCAGCCCGCGCACCCAGATCGAGTGGGGCCTGGCCTATATCGACGCCAGCTACGGGACACCGTGCAGCGCGTGGGACTTCTGGCTCTCCCACGACTACTACTGACCGAACGTCGGTCGTCAGGGGTGGGTCATGCCGAGGACGTCGAGTGCGGTGTCGAGCTGCTCCTCGGTGATCTCGCCCCGCTCGACGTAGCCCTCGTCGACCACGACGTCGCGGATCGTACGGCGTTCCTTGATGGCCCGCTTGGCGACGGCGGCGGCGTTCTCATACCCGATGAAACGGTTCAGCGGCGTCACGATCGACGGTGAGGACTCCGCGAGCTCGCGGCACCGGTCCGTGTCAGCCTCGATGCCGTCCACGCATCGGTCGGCGAGCAGCCGCGCGGAGTTCGCCAGCAGCCGGATCGACTCCAGCAGGTTTGCCGCCATCACCGGCATCATCACGTTCAGCTCGAAGTTCCCGACCGCGCCGGAGAACGCGATCGCCGCGTCGTTACCGATGACCTGGGCACAGACCATCGCGGTGGCCTCAGGGATCACCGGGTTGACCTTGCCGGGCATGATGCTGGAGCCGGGTTGCAGGTCGGGGAGGTGGATCTCGCCGAGCCCGGCGCGGGGGCCGGACCCCATCCAGCGGATGTCGGTACAGATCTTGTGCAGGCTCACCGCGATCGCCCGCAGCTGGCCGGAGGCCTCCACCAGCCCGTCGCGGGCCCCTTGTGCCTCGAAGTGGTTCTCCGCCTCCGTCAGGGGCAGCCCGGTGAGCCCGGCCAGCGTCTCGATCACGCGCGCGGGGAAGCCGGGCGGGGTGTTGATGCCGGTGCCGACGGCGGTACCGCCGAGCGGAAGGGCCGCCACCCGCGGGAGGCTCGCCCGTACCCGATCGATCCCGGCCCGCACCTGCGCGGCGTACCCGCCGAACTCCTGACCGAGCGTCACTGGTGTGGCATCCATCAGATGCGTCCGGCCGGACTTGACCACGTCGGCGAACTGCGTGGCCTTGGCCTCCAGCGAGGCGGCGAGGTGTTCCAGGCTCGGCACCAGGTCCTGTACCAGCGCCTGCGCGGTGGCGACGTGGATCGAGGTGGGGAAGGTGTCGTTGCTGGACTGGCTGGCGTTGACGTGGTCGTTCGGGTGGACCTCGCGGCCCAGCGACCGGGTGGCCAGGGTGGCCAGCACCTCGTTGGTGTTCATGTTGCTCGAGGTGCCGGACCCGGTCTGGAAGATGTCGATCGGGAACTGGTCGTCGTGCCTGCCCTCGGCCACGGCCATCGCCGCGTCCTCGATGGCCTTGGCCATGTCCGGCTCCACGACGCCGAGCTCGCCGTTGACCCGGGCAGCGGCCGCTTTGACCAGTGCCAGCGCGTGGATGTGGGCAGGTTCCAGGGTGCGGCCGGAGATGGGGAAGTTCTCCACCGCTCGCTGGGTCTGCGCGCGCCACAGCGCGTCCCGCGGCACCTTGACCTCACCCATGGTGTCGTGTTCGATCCGGAAGTCGTCGCTCATGGTCTCACCGTACGACGTGCCCGGTCGGCGCCCGGTTGCGACTCCATCACATTGGTCCGAAGAACGCGCTGGAGGGGCATTCCTCACCTATGATTCGTACCGAAGGGTCCACAACATCATATCGGAGGTCACTGTGAACCGACGTGTCCGCGGGCTGGCAGTACTTTCGGTCGCTGCCGTTGCCGTCTCCTTGGCCGCGTGCTCGCCCCCGGCCTCCGATCATGGCTCCTCCGGGTCAGGGTCTGGTTCCAGCTCCGGCTCCGGGGAGGACTGGTCGACCGCGACCAGCGCCTCCGACATGAGCACGCTTGTCAAGGCTGCTCAGCAGGAGGGGGAGCTCAACGTCATCGCATTGCCGCCGGACTGGGCCAACTACGGCACGATCATCAAGACCTTCTCCAAGAAGTACGGCATCAAGGTCAACTCCGACCAGCCCGACGGCGCGAGCCAGGACGAGATCAACGCCGCCAAGCAGCTGAAGGGCACCGACCGTGCCCCGGACGTGTTCGACCTCGGACAGTCCGTTGCGTTGGCGAACACCAGCATGTTCGCGCCGTACAAGGTAGAGACGTGGAAGGACATCCCGGCGGAGTTCAAGGACCCCAACGGAAAATGGGTCAACGACTACGGCGGCTATATGTCGATCGGGTACGACAGCAGCAAGGTCCCGGGCGTGAAGACCGTCCAGGACCTGCTCGGGCCGAAGTTCAAGGGGAAGGTGGCGCTGAACGGTAACCCGACCCAGGCTGGCGCCGCCTTCAGCGGCGTGGTCATGGCCGCGCTCGCCAATGGTGGCTCCGCGAACGACGTTGCGCCAGGGGTCGAGTTCTTCAAGAAGCTGGCCGCCAAGGGCAACTTCTTACCGGTCGACCCGACTCCCGCCACGATCGAGTCCGGCCAGACACCCGTCGTCATCGACTGGGACTACCTGAACGCGGCGGAGACCGCGAAGCTGCCGAGTTGGAAGGTCGTCGTCCCGAAGGGAGCCGTAGTCGGAGGCTACTACTTCCAGGCGATCAACAAGGACGCGCCGCACCCGGCCGCAGCCCGGTTGTGGGAGGAGTTCTTGTACTCCGACCAGGGCCAGAACCTGTGGTTACACGGGGGTGCCCGACCGGTCCGTGCCGACGCGATGGTGAAGGCGGGGACGATCGACAAGGCCGCCTATGACAAGCTGCCGCCGGTGTCCGGCAAGCCGGTGATCCCGACGAACAAGCAGACCGAGAAGGCCGCCGCGTACCTGTCCAAGCACTGGGGAGAGGTCACTGGGTAGGGGCGGGGCCGTGGCGCGGGTAGCACGACTGCGCGGTTCGGGCCTCGGCCTCGTGCCGTTTCTCGCCTACGTCACGGTCTTTCTGCTGATCCCGACGGTGGTGGTGGTCGTCGGGGCGTTCCGTGAGGACGGCCGGCTGTCCACCGGCGCGTTCCGTACGCTGTTCGGCTCTGACATGGCCGAGATCACGTTGAACACGGTGCTGCTGGCCCTGGTTACGGCAGCGGTTGGGGCGGTCGTCGGTGCCCTGGTGGCCTACGTGGTCTCCACCGCGAACCCCGACGGCGTGGTACGACGGCTGGTGACGAGCCTGACCGGCGTACTCGCCCAGTTCGGGGGCGTCATGCTGGCGTTCGCGTTCATCGCCGCTGTCGGCGCCTCCGGAGTGGTCACCCAGTGGCTGGCGCAGCTGAGCGGTGGCGACGTCAACCTGGCCGGCAGCAACTGGCTGTACAGCCTGACCGGGTTGATCCTGGTCTACACCTACTTCCAGATCCCGCTGATGGTCATCGTGTTCCTCCCCGCCGTCGACGGCATCCGGGCGCAGTGGCGGGAGGCCGCGGAGAACCTCGGCGCGACGACCTGGCAGTACTGGCGCTACGTCGGCGGTCCGGTGCTGCTTCCGTCGTTCCTGGGGTGCGCGCTGTTGCTGTTCGCCAACGGCATGTCCGCGTTCGCGACGGCGGCCGCGCTGGTGACCCAGGGCAACCCGATCCTGCCGCTGCAGATCCGTACTGCACTGACCAGTGAGGTGGTACTGGGGCACAAGAACATCGGCTTCGCCGTCGCGCTGGAGATGATCATCATCGTGGCGGTCGTGATGGCGCTGTATGCACTGCTACAACGACGTACGTCGAGGTGGCTGCGATGAGCACCGCAGCGTCGCGGCGGCGGTCGCAGAGCATCCTGCGTGCCGTCGTGCTGATTGTGGTCGGAGGGTTGTTCTGCATCCCGCTGTACTCGCTGTTCCGGTTCAGTACGGCGCCGCGGGCCAACGCGGGGACCTGGGACGCGTGGACGGCCCTGGCCAGCGACCCGCGGCTGCTGGCCGCGATCCGGGTGTCGGTGGAGCTGGCGGCGCTGACGGTCGTGTTGATGCTGGTGCTGCTGCTGCCGACGATGGTGTGGGTACGGCTGCGGGTGCCGCGAGCGTCGCGCCTGGTCGAGTTCCTGTGCCTGTTGCCGCTGACCATCCCCGCAATCGTGATCGTGGTCGGCATCGCGCCGGTGATGGCGTGGGTGTGGTACCTGGTCACCGGAAGCGCGTTGAGCCTCACGTTCCCGTTCGTGATCTTGGTGCTGCCCTACTGCTACCGGGCGTTGGACGCCGGGCTGTCGGTACTCGACGTCAACACGCTCGCCGAGGCGGCGCGCAGCCTCGGCGCGAGCTGGTTCACCGTGATCGTGCGCATCATCGTGCCGAACATCAAGTCCGCCGTCCTCAACGCCGCGTTCCTCGCGGTGGCGGTGGTCTTGGGGGAGTACACGTTCGCCTCGCTGCTGCACTACGACACGCTGCAGGTGGTCATCGCCCAGTACGGGCTCCGGAACGCGCGGGTGAGCACCGCCCTGTCGTTGGCGACACTCGCGTTCGGGTTCCTGCTGTTGTTCGTGCTGTCCTTCGTCGGCAGCCGGCGTAAGGGACGGAGGGCCTCGTGACCGAGTCCGAGACGAAGGTGGCGCGGACCGCCGCGCGGTCGGGCGGCGTCGAGGTGCAGCTGCAGGCGCTGACCCGGGTCTACGGCACAGTGACGGCGCTGGACGGGCTCGACCTCGCCATCGAGCCGGGGGAGCTGGTGGCGCTGCTCGGGCCGTCCGGATGCGGCAAGACGACCGCCCTTCGGATCCTCGCGGGCCTGGAGGACGCGTCCTCCGGCCGGGTCCTGGTCGGCGGCTCCGACATCTCCACGGTCTCGGCCAACCGGCGGGACATGGGCATGGTCTTCCAGGCCTACAGCCTCTTCCCGCATATGACCGTGCAGCAGAACGTCGAGTTCGGGTTGAAGATGCGCAAGGTTGACGGACACACCCGCCGGAACCGGTCGATGGAGATGCTGGAGATGGTGGGGCTGCAGTCCCACGCGGACCGGTACGCCCATCAGCTCTCCGGTGGCCAGCAGCAGCGTGTCGCGCTGGCCCGCGCGCTCGCGTTCGAGCCGTCCGTCCTCCTCCTCGACGAACCGCTGTCAGCGTTGGACGCGAAGGTGCGGGCCCAGCTCCGGGACGAGATCCGACGGGTGCAGGTGGAAGTGGGCACGACGACCCTCTTCGTGACGCACGACCAGGAGGAGGCGCTGGCGATCGCCGACCGGGTCGGGGTCATGCGTGCCGGGCGGCTGGAGCAGATCGCGGCCCCGGAGACGCTGTACTCGGCCCCGGCGAGCGAGTTCGTCGCGGAGTTCGTCGGCCTGACCAACCGGGTCCGGGCGGAGGTGGTCGACGGGACCGCCCAGGTTTTCGGCACCCGGCTGCCGTTGCTGCCCGGTTCAGTCCGTGCCGGTGGAGGTACGGCGCTGGTGCGACCGGAGTCGGTACGTGTCTCCGCCGATCCCGAGGGGGCGGCCACCGTGACGTCCAGCAGTTTCCTCGGGGCGATCACCCGGCTGCAGGTGCAGACCCGCGACGGAGTGCGGCTGACCGCTCAGGTCCCCGGGGGGACGGCGTCCAGCCTCCGGCAAGGCGATCGGGTCACGGTGGCACTGGAGCCGGTGCCGACACTGGTGGTCGCCGACTGACCGACCCAGCCGTCCGCACCCAGGATTCGGATGGTGGGCGGTTCGTCGGCTTTGGGCAACCTTTTCCCGACGTCGTACGTCCCTGGACTCATATGCGGACACCACCAGCCTCTCGCGGTGCCTGAACGAAGGGACACAGAATGCGGCAACGTTGGACCTTGCGGCACGCCCCGGTGCTCATCGCGGTCGTCCTGCTGATGGCAGCACTGCTGGCGGTGACGACGACCTGGCCGGTCGCTGCGACCGACCGGCACCAGCCCGGGCGACTCCCTGCCTCCGGTGCGCCGATCGAGGGCGGGCTCAACGCAGTGGCTGCGGCATCCCCCAGCGACGTATGGGCCGTCGGCTACCGGGGTGAGACGGACACGAGGCCGTTTGCCGAGCACTGGGACGGCCAGCGGTGGGCCGCCACCCCCACGGTGGGGCGCGGTGAGTTCTTCGATGTCGCCGTACCCGGGGGAACACAAGCATGGGCCGTGGGAATCTCCTACCCGGCTTCGGGAACGTTGGTCGAGCGGTGGCGGGACGGCGCATGGGAGCGGGTGCCGAGCCCCTCACCCGGCTCTGAAGGCGCCCAGCTGCTCGCGATCGACGGAACCAGCGCATCGGATATCTGGGCTGTCGGTCTGTACAGCACCGGAAGTGTCGCGTCGCTGCCCCTGGTGGAGCACTGGGACGGCAAGCGCTGGCGGGTGGTGCCAGTGCCGCGGCCGGCCGGCAGCCCACAAAGCGCCCTGAAGGACGTCGTCGTGGTGGCGCCGGACAACGTGTGGGCGGTCGGCTTCGGGTACGGCTCGGACTGCTCGTGCTGGTTCACCCTCGTCGAACACTGGGACGGGCAGGCCTGGAAGCGGGTACCCAGCCCGAGCCCGGGCAGGATACCCGGCCTGGACGGTGTGAGCGCCGTCTCCGCCACGGACATCACGGCTGTCGGGAGCCTGCAGTCGCGGCCCCTCGCCGAACACTGGGACGGAACGCGCTGGTCGGTGCGCACGACGCCGAACCCGCCTTCGCCGGATGGCAGCTGGCTCAAGGGAATCGATGTCCTGACTGCCACCGATGCCTGGGCCGTTGGCGGGACCGGAGTCGCCTCCCTCGTCACCCGCTGGGACGGCACCCGATGGCGTCGTACGCCGAGTCCGAACGTCGGCACCCTCGGCACCGGCCTTACCGACGTCGTCTCGGTGTCGGCCTCGGATGCGTGGGCGGTCGGCTACTACCAGATCAGCCTCGGAGAGTCACGGCCCCTGATCGAACACTGGGACGGGAGCCAGTGGACGGTGGCGCAACGGATCATCGGCGGGCCGTGCGCGCCAGCCTCCTGTCCGACGGAGTCGCCCACACCCACGACACCGCCGACGACCGCGCCCACGGCCGAGCCTTCGTCACCGACGTCACCGACGTCGTCGCCCACAACCACTGCCACCACCACCACGATGGCGTCGTCGTCGGCCCCGCCCTCGGTGCCTAGTCCGGAGCCGTCGACAACACCGATACCGACCAACCTGCCGACTCGGGTGCCGGCGGGTCTCTCGGGATGACCCGACCCCTGAGCCGGGCGTCGGGATCGGTGGGCCACCCTGGGGTCGTGATGGCACCCAACATGTACGACGATGAGGCGTTCTTCGCCCGGTACCGGCAGCTCCCGCGCTCGCAGCGAGGTCTGGAGGGGGCACCAGAGTGGCCCGACGTCCAGACTTTGTTGCCGGACCTCGACGGCGCCCGGGTCATCGACCTGGGATGTGGGTTCGGCGCGTTCGCACGCTGGGCGGTTGAGTCCGGTGCCGCTGCGGTCACCGCATTGGACGGCTCCGAGCGAATGCTGGCCGAGGCTCGTCGGCGTACCACCAGCAAAGAGATCGAGTATCGCTCGGCCGACCTGGAGCTGACCACGCTGCCGGCCGCGCGATTCGACCTGGCCTACAGCGCCCTCGTCCTGCATTACCTGCACGACCTCGCCGGCTTCGCACAGCGGGTCTTCGCCGCGCTGCGACCAGGTGGGTCGCTCGTCGTCACCTTCGAGCACCCGGTCTACATGGCCCCGCACCATCCGCAGTGGACCGAGGTGGAGGGCCGGCGGGTCTGGCCGCTTGACGGGTACGCCGATGAAGGGCTGCGGGTCACCGACTGGATGGCCCCTGGCGTGCGGAAGCAGCATCGCACGCTGGGGACGACCGTCAACACGTTCATCGACGCCGGTTTCGTGGTGCGGCGGCTGATCGAATGGGCGCCGACGGCAGCGGCGGTGCGCGCCGATCCCGCCCTGGCCGCGGAACGCGACCGGCCGATGTTCTGCCTGCTCTCCGCCCGACGCGACTGACACCTGCTACGGGCAGCACCGGCAGACGGTCAGGGCTCCGGGCGGCGGCGCTGCTGTTTGATCTCGCCGCGCCGGCGCTTGCTCTCCAGGCGCCGACGCTGTGAGGAGCGGGTCGGACGTGTCGGGCGCCGCGGCGGGGGCGGGGGCGCGATCGCCGTACGCAGCAACCGTGCGAGCCGGTCCTCGGCCGCCTCCCGGTTACGCAGCTGCGAGCGGAACTGCGACGCCGTGACAGTCACGACCCCGTCGGCCAGGCGGTCGGCGAGCCGGTCAAGCGCCCGTTGCCGCTGCACGGCGTCCAGCGCGGAGGTGTGCTTGACATCCAGGCTCAGCTGAACCCGCGAGTCCGTGGTGTTGACCGACTGCCCTCCGGGGCCGCTCGACCGGGAGAACCGCCACTGCAGCTCATGCTCGGGAATCACGGTCCCCGGGCCCACCTCGACGTCACCGGGCATGGCGTCGACAGTACCCGTCGGCTACTGGGCGCGGCCGCCGATGTTGGCCCGGCACCGGCGGTGCGTCACACTGCTGGTATGCGGCAGCTCTCCCACTTCGACGCGCAGTTCCTC
>CAYLOC010000015.1:5486-26291 GCA_964385195.1 uncultured Nocardioidaceae bacterium | reverse complement strand
CGGGGATCCGTAGGCTGGAGGATGTGCCAGCCACGTTCAACAGCAGCCGAACCGCCCTCGTGCGCCGCGCGCGCCGCGTCAACCGCATCCTTGCCGAGACCTACCCCGACGCCCGGTGCGAGCTGGACTTCACCTCGCCGTGGGAGCTGTTGATCGTCACGGTCCTCTCCGCCCAGACGACCGACAAGCGGGTCAACACAGTCAGCCCGACCCTGTTCGCCCGCTACCCGGGCCCGGCCGAGCTCGCCGCCGCCGACCCCAGCGATGTCGAGCAGATCATCGCCTCGACCGGGTTCTTCCGTAACAAGACCCGGACGATCATCAAGATCGCCGCCGCCGTCCTGGACTCCTTCGGCGGCGAGGTGCCGGGCCGCCTCGATGATCTGGTGACCCTGCCCGGCGTGGGACGGAAGACGGCCAACGTCGTCCTGGGCAACGCGTTCGACGTTCCCGGGATCACCGTCGACACCCACTTCGGGCGGCTGTCGCGGCGGCTGGGGTGGACCGAGCGCTCTGACCCCGACCAGATCGAGGCCGAGGTCGGGTCGCTGTTCCCCAAGCGCGACTGGACCATGCTCAGCCACCACCTGATCTGGCACGGACGGCGATGCTGCCACGCCCGCAAGCCGGCGTGCGGTGCCTGTCCGGTGGCGCCGTTGTGCCCGTCGTACGGCGAGGGCCCGACCGATCCCGACCAGGCCGCGAAACTGCTCCGCGACGGAGGGCGGGCATGAGGGCCGCGCGGACCTGCCTGCCTCGCCCGTCTCGCCCCCCTCGCCCGCCCGTCCGAGGGGACTCCCCATGATGCGAGGCCCCGTCGTGGGAGTACGGCGAGGCCTCTTCTCCGTCGCGATCCTGCTCACCCTGCTTGCGACGGTCGTGGCGTGTTCGGGCTCCGGCGGCGCTACCGGGTCCGGCGGGACGCCGTACACCTTCCACCCCGACACCACACCGGCCCAGGTGCACAGTCCGCAGCTGCGGCAGGCGAAGAAGGCCGCGGGGATCGCGCCCTGTCCCCCGTCCGACCACAACGCCACCGCGGCCGCGAACGGTCTCCCCGCGATCACGCTCCCGTGCCTCGGCGGCGGCCGCAGCGTCGACCTCGCCGGGCTGCGCGGCCCCCTCGTGCTGAACTTCTGGGCGCAGTGGTGCGGGCCATGCCGGGAAGAGGCCCCGCTGCTGCAGAAGTTGCACGAGCGGGCCGGCAGCAAGCTGACCGTGCTGGGTGTGGACTGGCAGGATCCCCGCCCGGGTAAGGCCATCGCGTTCGCCGACGAACTCGGCATGACCTACCCCCAGGCCGCCGACCCGGAGGCGGCCACCCGGGCGCCGCTTCGCATCCAGGGGCTCCCGATGACGTTGTTCGTCGACCGGGACGGAACCGTGGTCTACACCCACCCCGGAGCCTTGACGTCGATGCGCCAGATCACGCGCCTGGTCACGACCAAGCTCGGCGTGCACCTGCCCCCCACGGCAGGTGCGCGGTGATCGACGTACCGGCACGACCGGACTGGCTGGAGCACCTGCGCATCGTGTGTACGCAGGTGCAGCCGAGCCAACTGACCCGGTTCGTGCCGCCGGAGGGCGCCACCCCGCGCCCGGCCGCGATCCTGCTGCTGTTCGGCGAGGGTCCGCAGGGTCCGCAGGTGCTGTTGCTGGAGCGGGCGGCAGACCTGCGCGCGCATGCGGGGCAGGTCGCGTTCCCCGGCGGGGCGGAGGACCCGGGCGACGGCGGCGCGGTGGGTACGGCGCTACGCGAGGCCAGGGAGGAGACCGGCTTGGACCCCGCCGGTGTCCAGGTGCTCGGGGTGCTGCCGACGCTGTGGCTGCCGGTCACCGACTTCGCCGTGACCCCGGTCCTCGGCTGGTGGCGCGCGCCCAGCCCGGTGTACGTCGTCGACCCGGCGGAGACCGCGTCTGTCCACACCGTTGCGCTTGCGGAGTTGCTGGACCCGGTGAACCGCATGATGGTGCACCATCCGTCCGGTCACACCGGGCCGGCGTTCAACGTTGACGGCCTGTTGGTGTGGGGCTTCACCGCGGGCATCTTGTCCCGCCTGTTCGCGCTCGCCGGCTGGGAGCGTCCCTGGGACGTCTCCCGGGTGGAGGAGTTGCCGCCGGAGGCGCTGTCCCGGTCGCTGCGGGACCTGCCAGACAGCCGTCCGAGCGGGGAGCGGGCGTGAACACCCTCGACATCGTCCTGCTCGTGCTCGCGGCGATCTATGCCTGGTCGGGGTTCCAGCAGGGGTTCCTGGCCGGCGCCGCGTCCACGGTCGGGTTGGTGCTGGGCGGCTTCCTGGGGGTGAAGTTCGCGCCGCTGGTGCTGTCCGGTGTCGAGCGCGGGCTGGGGTTGACGGTGCTCGCGCTGGCGATGGTGCTGTGTTGTGCCTTTCTCGGCCAGGGGATCGGCGCGTTCCTCGGCCGTCGGCTGCGGGACCTGGTGCGATGGCGGCCGGTGAAGTTCGTCGACTCGCTCAGCGGTGCGGCGTTGAGCGTGGCGGCGATGCTGGTGATCGCGTGGATCCTGGGCGTCGCGGTGAGCGGCGCCAACCTGCCCGGGATCAACAAGCAGGTGCGGCAGTCCGCCGTCCTGGGCACCGTCGACCAGGCCATGCCCGGCGGCTCGGACCGGCTGCTGTCGGCGTTCAACGACATGGTCGACTCGCCGGCGTTTCCGCGGTACCTGGAGCCGTTCGCGCCGGAACGGATCAAGCCGGTCCCGGCGCCGAAGCCGGCCATAGCGCGGAAGCCGGGAGTACGGTCGGCCCGGTCGAGTGTCGTCAAGGTGCTCGGGGATGCGACGGGCTGCAACCGGAGGCTGGAGGGCAGCGGTTTCGTCTACGCCCCCCACCGGGTGATGACCAACGCGCACGTCGTGGCCGGCGTCAACGACCCGGTGGTCCGGCTCCGCCACCGTGACTACCCCGCGCAGGTGGTGTACTACGACCCTGACGTCGACGTCGCGGTCCTCTACGCCCCCGGGCTCGACACCGCCGACCTCGACTTCCGCAGCAACGTGGCCTCCGGCGCCCCTGTCGCGGTGCTGGGTTATCCCGAGAACGGCCCGTACGACGTGCAGCCCGGGCGGATCCGCGACGAGCAGACACTGCGCAGCCCCGACATCTACGGCGACGGCACGGTCCGCCGGGACACCTACTCGGTCTACGCGCTGGTACGCGAGGGGAACTCCGGCGGGCCGCTGGTGGACCGCCAGGGCCGGGTGGTGGGCATGGTGTTCGCCGCGTCGCTGGTGAACTCACGCACCGGCTACGCACTCACCGCGGCGCAGCTGCAGAAGGCGGCCGCCGCGGGGGTCCGGTCAACCCAGGAGGTCCCGACCGGCGCGTGTGCCGTGTGACGCGCGGATCGAGCCCAGCCACCCCAGCAACGTCTCGGTGAACGCTTCCGGCGCCTCCTCCGGGGGGAAGTGCCCGACGTCGGCGAGTTCACGGGTGCGATACGCCTTCCGGACGTGCCGGGCGGAAGCAGCGATCGCGCTGCGCCGGAGGGTCGGGTCGTCCCGCCCTGCGATGTGCAGCACTGGTACGTCGATCGGTGCCCGCATCATCTTGGCGAAGGCGCGCCCGTCGCCCCGTAGCCGGGACCGGAACACCCAGCGGTGGAACTCCAACGCGCAGTGCGGGGAGGGCCACAACGCCAGCGCCTGCCGGTACCGCGCGGTCTCCTCCGTGGAGGGGAACGTCGAGGAGGGGGAGGACCAGCGAGCCAGGTGCCGGGCGACGTACCCGTGCTTGGCGATCCGGCGTTCCGGTAGCCACGGCGTCTGCATGGTGAGCACGTGGGTGACCGGCTCCCGCGGGAGATGGCGCCACGGTGCCGACAACAGCACGCCCGGGTGGGGTGCGGACACCGCACAAAGCGCCGAGACCCGGTCGGGATGCCCGGCCGCGACCGCCCAGGCGATGTAACCGCCCCAGCCGTGACCGACGAGTACTGCGCGGCGCTCGCCGAGACCGTTGATCACCCCGGCTACGTCCGCGGCCAACGTCATCGGGTCGTAGCCACGCGGCGTCTTGTCGCTGCCACCGTAGCCGCGCAGGTCCACCGCCGCCGTCCGGTACCCGGCCCGGGCTACGTCCGGCAGCTGTGCCCGCCAGGCCCACCAGAACTCGGGGAAGCCGTGCAGGAACAGCACGAGCGTCCCAGGCTCATCGGAGCGGGCCGGCCCGGGGGATGGGCTGCACTCGGCGACGTGGAAACGGGCCCCGTTGGCGGCGACGTACCGGTGCCGCCACGGCCCCGGTATCTCGATGTCGCCGCGCACGCTGTGAGCCTACGGCGTGGCGAGGCTGCCGCCGCCGCGGACTACCGCTTGAGGATCTGCTTGGTGTCCTTCATGGTCTCGATCGTCTTCTCCGGGGCGCGGATCTTCTTCAGCCTCGTGATGCCGATGACCGCGGCGAGCAGGGCGATGAGCACGTACACGCCGAAGACGATCAAGAACGCGATCGTCGAGGTGAACCACGTCTCCAGCCAGAAGGCGAACGAGAACGACAGCATGATGATCGCCAGCACCAGCAAGAACCCGGCGACTGCGAACAGCGCGGCGCCGAGCCCGCCGTTCTTGATACTGACCTTGAGCTCGGTCTTCGCCAGGGCGATCTCGTCGCGCAGCAGCGAGGAGAAGCCGGCGGTGGTATCGGCGACCAGCTTGCCGATCGTTGGCTCCTGGTCAACGTCGGCTGCTGTCTCGGTGGTCGTCATGTCCCCACTTCCCATCAGTTCGCCTTCCGTCTGTCGGCTTCACTACGAGACCCTACGACGTACCGGCCAGAAGTGCGATCCAACCCCTTCGGTGAGGTTCAGTCGGACACGGCGACCTTGGCTTCAGAAGGCGGCGCTCGGAAGGAGTCGGAGATCTGGCGCATCTCCTCGGTCGAGAAGCCACTGCGGACGCCCCACGCGTAGGCGGTGATCCCCAGCGCCACCTCGATGATCGTCGCCCACGGGAACGGCAGCGGTGGGTTGTCGAGGGGGCCGTAGAACCCGAAGTGCACGATGGGGATCGTCGCCAGCACCAGCCAGAGCAGCCACGCCGACGCCGCCACGTGCTTTCGTCCCTCCGAGGTGCAGAGGGCCCACAAGATGACACAGAAGGCGATCAGCACCGCGGAGAACGCAATGTCGTACGTCGCGAAGGACCAGCTGCCCGGTCGCTGGCTGCCGGTCGAGGTCAGCACCCAACCGCCGGCGTAGGCGATCCAGATCCACAGCGCCAGGAACACCGCGCCGAGGACCCCGCCGGCAATGGGCGACATCCAGCCGCGCTTCCAGGCGTAGTACCAGGTGAACAGGGGGAGCCCGATGAACGTGGCGGTGAACACGTTCATCAGCGTCGAGTATCCCGCCCAGTACAGGATCAGCACCGCCGCGAGGAAGCCGATCGGTGCCCAGAACCAGGCGGCTTTGAGCCGGAACGGACGCGGGATGTCCGGGGCCGTCCGGCGCAGCACCGGCAGACCGACACCGCCCATGATGTAGGTCAGAACCGCTGCGGCGCTGATGAATCCCACGAGGGCGGACCAGCTCGGTGCCGGCACGAAGAAGATGCAGCCGACGACGGCGGAGACGATCAAGGCGATCCACGGGATCCCGAACCGGTTGTTGTTGGTGAACAGCGACGGGATGTTGCGGTGGACGCCCAGCCCGTAGCCGGTGCGGGTCGCCGTCCCGAGGTAGACCCAGCCGGAGCCGAGCGGGGAGACCGCGGCGTCGATCAGCAGTACCGAGCCCAGTGCCGCCAGCGCGGCGATACCCGCGGAGTCCAAGGCGTCGAAGAACGGCCCGTCTGCCCACGAGCCGGTGCCCAGCTGGTCCCACGAGCCGGTGGTGATCCCCATGTCCTTCCAGTTCAGTGCGCCGATGAACGCCACCTGCAGCAGCGTGTAGATCACCATCGGGATCAGGATCGAGCCGAACGTCGCCAGCGGCACGTTGCGTTGCGGGTTCTTGACCTCGCCGCCGTAGTCCAGCGCCTGCCGGAATCCGAGCAGGGAGAAGATGATGCCGGTGGTGGCGATCGCGTGGAAGACGGGGGCGATGCCCTTCGGGACGAAACCGCCGTACAGGTGGAAGTTGCTGCCGTTGAGGATCGCGAAGAGGAAGCAGAACGTCAACGTCGGCAGCAACAGCTTCCAGATCGTCACCCATCGGTTGGACTCGGAGAGGAACTTGGCGCCGTAGTAGTTGAGCACGAAGAAGAAGATCATCAAGATGATCCCGGCGACGATGCCGTTGGGCCAGGTGAGCAGGGTCTGCCCGTTGCGCTCGTAGAGGAAGTCCAGCCAGGTGAACCTCCCCCCGACGTAGGTGAGCATCGCGATGGCCTCGATCGGCGGGATCGTGACTGCGGACAGCCAGTAGGCCCAGCCGATGATCCAGCCGGCGAACGTCCCGTGGCTGAGGTAGGTGTAGCGCACGATCGCACCGGAGCGAGGGATCATGGAGCCGATCTCGGCGTAGGACAACGCGATCAGGGCAACGAAGATCGAGGCGATGATCCAGGAGAGGATCGCCGCCGGTCCGGCCACTCCGGCGGCGAAGAGTACGGCGAACAGCCAGCCGGAACCGATCTGGGCACTCACCCCCAGGAACAGCAACTGTGTCAGCGACATCGACCGGTGGAGGCTTCGATCTGCAGCCTCGAATTCGCCTAGGCCCTGACCTTCTGGCTCGGTGAGTGTCATGTTCGCCTCCCTGGGTCGCCTTTTGCACTATCCCACTCTTCGGCCAACTCTGCTGATTGATCGGCTGACTCTGCTCAGTAAGCACGACGATGCGATGCGGCGCGGGAGCGGCCAAAACCGGAGGTTTTGTGACGAGATGCCCTCCGGCGGGGGCGGTGGGAGCGTAGTACGAGTGAGAGGGGCAGGAGGGATGGATGGAGCAGGAACGGGATCCCGCTGAGGCGTTCAGCGCTTTCGTCCGCTCACGCTCCGCGGCCTTGCTGCGTACGGCATTCCTGCTGACCGGGGACCACCATGGGAGCCAGGACCTGCTGCAGACGGCCTTGTGGAAGGCGGCCCGCCGCTGGTCCCGGATCGAGGGCGACCCGGAACCCTACGTGCGCCGCATCCTCTACAACGAGCACGTTTCCATGTGGCGTCGTCGCCGTTATCGGGAGTTCGTGACGGACCAGGTCCCGGGGGACGGGTACGTCGACCCCGACGTCACCATGCGTCTGAGTGTCCTTCAAGCGCTGTCGAGACTCACAGCGAAGCAGCGAGCCGTCCTGGTTCTGCGCTATTACGAAGACCGTACTGAGCGGGAGACCGCGGCCGTGTTGGGCATTGGCGTGGGGACGGTGAAGTCCACTAGTCGACAGGCGCTGGCTCGGCTGCGCGTGGTGGCTCCGGAACTGGAAGAGCTGGGTCCGATGCGGAAGGGACAGTGAGCATGGACGGCATGCGGCTGCGTGAGCTGCTCGACGACGCGACGAGTCTCGCTCCCAGCAGTGATCTGGACCCCGCGGTGCTGTGGCGCCGGGGGCGTCGCGCGAATCGTCGCAGCGCCGCTCTCGTGGCACTCGGGATCGCGGTGGTGTTGGTCGCCGCCGGGCTGATGTGGGTGACGGCGTCGGGCGTTGTCGGCCGGCCGGTTCCGCCTGCGAACCCGTCGACCCACCAGACGGTGCGTTTCCCCGAACACGTCTACGCGATTCCTTCGCACACGGCCACGACCGCGGATGCCGGTCCGATCGGCCCGCTCGCGTTCATCGGCTCTGCTCAGCACGTGGGGTTCTGGCCGTGGGAACGCAGCGACATGCTGTACGGAGTGTCGGGTGTTGACGGCACGTACCGGTTCCTGAGCCTCCCCGGCTTCGATGGGTGTTCCAAGGCGAGCTTCAGCTCGGTCTGCGCCTTGTCTCCGAACGGGCGGTGGCTCTCCTACTCGTACGGGCACGTTGCGCACCGTCACCTGGCCTCTACCGGGTTCGCGGTCTATGACACGGTGACGGGCCACGTGCAGCGGTTCTCCTTCGACACTCCCCACGGGGTGTGGGTGGAGTGGGTGACGTGGTCGCCGGACAGCACTCAGGTGGCGGTGGGCTTGGCACGGGTGGGCCCACCGAACGGAGCGGCGCCCATGCGGGCACGGATGATCGATGTCGGCACCGGACGAATCTGGGCGATCCCGCGGTCGAAGACCTGGTTTGACCACGTTACGTGGCGGCCCCGTGATGGGAGTGACGGTCAGATCGCGACGCTGGGCCGAGGTGTCAGACTCTTCAGTCCCCAGAGCGGTCGGCTACTGGGTGCAGTGCAGATGCCGGTGCCGAACGTGAAGAACCCCCTGTGGGACGCGAACTATCCAACATGGAGTCCCGATGGAGCCAAGTTGGCCGTGCGCTGGTGCCATGACAAGGGCTGCCCGGCATGGGTCGTAGCGGTGCCTCAGCGCCACGGTGACGCTCGCCTCGCCGCTGTTGTCGCCAAACACAGCCGGCGCTTCGTACCGATGGGGTGGGCGGACGACCAGCACCTCGTCCTGCGCACGGTGGGGCCCAAGAAGCGTTACGTCACTGTCGACGTGGCACATCCCAAGGAAAAGACGGCCTATGCGACGCTCGACGTCTGGCTGAAGTCCGTGGCGCGGGACGTGTTTACCCATCCGACGATGGATACACCCGAACCGGGTGCGTTCCCGTGGTTCTGGGTCGTCGCGCCAGGCGTGCTCGTCGGGCTCGTGGTTACTGGGTGGGGCCTGTGGGCACGCCGTCGGGTTTGAGGTCCGCTGCGGGAACGGGCTCGCCGTACACCGTGCTGACCGGGATGACACCGGCCCACCACGGACCGTCCAGGTCGAAGTCCTCGTCTCCCGGGTCGCCGGCGCGGCATTTCGCCGATGCCTCGGTGAGTTCGACGCGAAGCAGGGCGGTAGCGGCGAGTTCCTTGGCGCTGGGCTTGCGGCAATGGGCGGACCGGCCTGCCCACACGTGGTCGACGAGAGCGTCGAACACCTCGTCCCGCTCCTGCGCGTCGCGTACGGCGACCGCCTGGCCGTGCACGATGGCGCAGCGGTAGTTCATGGAGTGGTTGAACGCCGACCGGGCCAGCACCAGGCCGTCGACCAGGGTGGCGCTGACGCACACCGGTAGGCCGCCGGGTTGGAGTGCGATCCGGGACCCGGTGGACCCGTGCAGGTAGAGCCGCTCCCCGACCCGGACATGGATGGTGGGAATCAGGGCAGGGCGGCCGCGGTGGACGTATGCCACATGGCAGACCTTGGCCTCGTCGAGAATGGCGTGGATGGTCTCCCGGTCGTAGAACATCCGGTCGCTGTGCCGTGTCGGGGTGGTGTGGGCCGTGCGCGGGTAGGACGCTGTCGTCTCCGTCTGCGTCGTCTCGATCGGCGTCGTCTCTGGTTGCGTCATGGTTGACCCAGCATTTCATACTAGTACATAATAGTTATCGTGATGGTACGATACCTCCCGCGTGGTTCGACAGCAACCGAGATCGCCGACGACGTGGAGCGGTCTGTCGTCACCGGGACACTGACGCCGGGTCAGCTGCTCCCTCCGATCCGGATGCTTGCTGCGGACGTCGGGGTCAACCCCAATACGGTCGCCGCCGCCTACCGGCAGCTGCGCGAACGGGGGATCGTCCATGCCGACGGAAGGCGTGGGACCCGCATCCTCCCGAGGCCCGCGGTCCGAACGGCGGCAGACATCCCGAGGACGCTGCCGCCGGGTGTCCGAGATCTCAGCGCCGGTGAACCGAGTGCACGTCTGCTGCCGCGACTCTCCGGACCGGTACGGCGGGCAGTATCAGCCGCTGCCGGCCGCGGCTACACCGATGACCCGATGGCCCCCTCGCTTGCGACGGAGGCGACCCGGGTCCTCGGCCGCGACGGGGTCCCGACAACACACCTGGCGGTCACCCACAGCACGCTGGACTCCGTCGAACGTGTTCTCCAGGCGCACCTGCGACCCGGCGACCGGGTCGCGGTGGAGGACCCCTCCTGGGCGAGCCTCCTCGACCTACTGGCCGCTGTGGGCGTGGTGCCGGTGCCGGTCGTGCAGGACGAGGAGGGGGTGCGGCCGGAGTCGCTGCGAGCGGCGCTACGGAGCGGGGCGCGCGCAGCGGTCATCACCTCCCGCGCGCAGGTCCCCACCGGGGCTGCGATGTCGCAGCGCCGCAGGGACGCCGTACGGCGGGTGCTGGCCAGGCATCGCTCCACCGTGCTGGTCGAGGACGACCACTGTGCCGCCGTTGCCGGCGTGGAGCCCTGGCCGCTGGCCGGGGCGACGGACCACTGGGCGTACGTCCGTTCGGTGTCGAAGTCCTGGGGGCCGGATCTCCGGGTTGCGGTGGTGGCCGGCGATGCCACCACCATCAGCCGGGTCCGTGGTCGGCAGCGGCTTGCGAGCGGATGGGTCAGCCACCTGTCGCAGGAGATCGTGGTCGCACTGTGGCGGGACGAACGCGCGGTCGCCCGCGTCCGCCAGGCCGCTTCGGTGTACGCCGAGCGGCGAGCGGGGGTGATCGCGGCGCTCGCGGACCGCGGGGTGACTGCCTACGGCCGGTCCGGCATCAACGTGTGGGTTCCCGTGTCCGACGAGACCTCCGCCGTCACTGCGCTGCTGCACCGCGGGTGGGCGGTCGCGCCCGGCGCCCGGTTCCGGATAGCAAGCCCACCGGGTCTGCGCATCACCATTGCGTCCCTGGACCAACGGGAGGTCGCACCTCTGGCCGACGCGGTCTCCGAGACCGCGGACAGCGCCGTGGTTCTTCCCGTGTGAGACCCGCGGAACGTCCTGTGGGTCGGTACCTAGAACTGCTAGGGTTAATCCCTGACAGATCTAGGGATAGGGGTCGGGCGTGCACATCGACAAGGACCTGGTGGCGGCCTCGGCGACGCCGCTGGTTCTCGGCATCCTCGCCGACGGGGACTCCTACGGCTACGCCATTTTGAAGCGAGTCCACGAGCTGTCCAGTGGACGCATGCAGTGGAAGGACGGCATGCTGTATCCCCTCCTGCACCGACTTGAGCGGCAGGGATACGTCACCGCGACCTGGGACTCTCCCGGTGACGGCCGCAGACGTAAGCACTACGCACTGACCGAGTACGGCCGCCAGACACTGGTCGAACACCATCGGCAGTGGAGCGTCGTCGCCGACGCCCTCGACCAGGTCTGGCGTGCCGCTACGCCTCCTGCGGTCTCCGGTGGCGAGGCATGACGACCGAAGCCGACGTACAGTCACAGATCGACCTGTGGCGCGGCTACCTGATGCGGCACGGCGCGATCTCGGCGGTGGACGCACAGGAGATGGAGGACCACCTGCGTGAGCAGATGGCGGATCTGGTTGGTGCCGGGCTCAGCGAGGACGAAGCGTTCGTGATCGCGATCAAACGAATGGGCAGCGTGGACGAACTGTCGCGGGAGTTCGCCCGCGAGCATTCCGATCGGTTGTGGAAGCAGCTCGTACTCACACCCGCCGGTCCACATGCCCCCGGCCATGGGCTGAGCGGGGAATTGGCCGTTGTCCTCGCCCTCGCGGTCGGCTCCGCTGTCGCTGTCAAGGCAGGTCTCTCCTGGCTCGATGGCACCGTCTTCGTGCGGAACCTGAGCCTGCTCGTGCTGCCATTCCTCACCGGCTACTTCGGCTGGAAACGGCGGATCAGCGGCTCGCTCGCCACTGTGCTGTGTGCGGCCTACGTGGTCGCGGCCCTCGTGCTCAATGTCTATCCCTACGACGCCGACTCCGACACCGGGATCCTCGCGGCGATCCACCTGCCGATCGTGCTCTGGCTTGTCGTCGGCGCGGCCTACGTCTCGGGACAGTGGCGATCGGACCGGCGCCGCATGGACTTCATCCGATTCACCGGGGAGTTCCTCATCTACTACACGCTCCTCGGTCTGGGGGGAGGCGTGCTGATCGGCCTGACCGTGAGCGGCTTCGCCACCGTGGGGGCTGACATCTCCTGGTTCGTCGCCGACTGGGTGCTGCCCGTGGCGATGCCTGGCGCGGTCCTGGTCGCGGCCTGGCTGGTGGAGGCCAAACAAGACGTGGTGGAGAACATCGCTCCGGTTCTCACGCGGGTGTTCACCCCGCTGACCATCGTCATGTTGCTGGCACTGCTGACGGCGTACGCCACAACACGCAGCATCGTCGACACCGACCGCACGCTGCTGATCCTGATGGATCTCATCCTGGTCCTTGTTCTCGGGTTGTTGCTGTACGCCATCTCGGCACGCGACCCCGTCACCCAGCCGGGACTGTTCGACTGGCTGCAGTTGATGCTGGTGCTGTGCGCGCTGCTCGTCGACGTCGTGATGCTCACGGCGATGCTCACCAGGATCGCGGAGTTCGGCTCGAGCCCCAACAAGGTGGCCGCTCTCGGGATGAACCTCGTTCTGCTCGTGAGCCTGTGCGGCTCGGCGTGGCTCAGCCTTGCGTTCCTGGGTGGCCGGCGTGGCTCTGGCGCGCTGGAACGGTGGCAGACCCGCTACCTGCCCGTGTACGGCGGGTGGGCGGCGGCTGTCGTCGTCCTGCTCCCGCTCGTCTTCTCGTTCCGCTGAGCGGAGGCCAGGGGAAGCGCCGCGACCGGCGGCGGCTCAGCGGTACCCGCGCGCCTGCAGCTCGTAGAGCTCGGCGTAGCGGCCGTGGTTGCCGACCAGCTCCGCGTGGGTCCCCACCTCGCTCACCCGGCCCCGGTCGAGCACGACCACCAGGTCCGCAGCGGCCACGGTGGAGAACCGGTGTGTCACCAGCAGTGTCACCGCACCACGACGGCCCGCGCTCCGTGCGGCCTCGGCGTACCGCTGGAACAGGGCATGCTCGGTGGCGGCGTCGAGTGCGGCGGTGGGCTCGTCCAGCACCAACAGCAGCGGCTCGTCCCGCATCATGCCGCGTCCGATCGCCAACCGCTGCCACTGTCCGCCGGAGAGGTCCACGCCGTCGGGCCAGCCGGAGCCGAGTTGCGTGCGGAGGCCGTCGGGAAGGCTCCTGACCACGGAGTCGCTCGCGGCCGAGGCCAGCGCGGCATGCACGCGCGGCTCATCGTGGACACGGGGGAGGTCGCCGACGCCGACGGACTCCAAGGCGGAGAGCTCCAGCCTGGCGTAGTCCTGGAACGCGCCGGAAGTACGAGCGCGCCACTGGGCCAGGTCGAACTCGGCGAGATCGACGTCATCGAGCACTACCCTCCCCTCGGTGGGTCGATACATCCCGGTCAGCAGCTTGACCAGGGTGGACTTGCCGGCGCCGTTCTCCCCGACGAGCGCGACGACCGATCCCGCGGGCAGGTCCAGCGAGACGTCGTGCAGCGCCGGCGCATGCGTGTCGGGGTAGTGGTAGCCCAGACCCTCCGTCCGGATCCCTCGTGTCAGCACCGCCGGGGCCTCCCGGCGCCCGGGGTGCTCGGTCAGCACCTGCGCGTGGTAGTCACGCAGCCACAGCAGCCGGTTCGTGGTGCGGACGGTCCGGCTGAGGTTGCGGATCGACCACTGCACCATGTCGCCGATGTGCTGCAGCCGCTCGACGAGCAGCACCGCCAGCACGAACGCCGCCACTTCGACCGTGCCGTGGCCCAGATCGTGCAGCATCCAGGCCAGTACGGCGGTGACGGTGCCGAAGAAGAGCACGGCGTTCGCGGCGTCCGCGGCCCCGTTCTTCGCGCCCAGCCGTACCATCGGTGCGCGCCACGCGGCGACGGCGTCCCTCAGTCTCGCGTGCAGCGGCTGCCGGAGCCCGAACACCCTCGTCTCCGCGGCCCCGAGCGGCGTCGTCCCCACCTCGACCAGATGCGTGGTGAGCCGGCCCGGTTCGGCGGAGGCCTTCTCCGCTGCGGCCTGCCAGCGCACCGACCAGGCCGTCGTGGCCAGGTTCGGCAGCCCCGCGACCGCGATCAGCAGCAGCCGCCAGTCCGCCGACGTGGCCAACGCGACGGTGCCGCCGGCGTACACCGCCCACCGCAACGTGTTCAGTACCGAGTTCAGGGCATCCCCCAGGCCGGACTGCTGGTCGTGCAGCGCCTGGAGCTCGTCGAGGTAGTGGGCCGACTCCAGGTGGTCGAGGGTCGGGATCTCTGCGGTCTTCGTCGCGATCTCGGTGTCGAAGGCGAACCCGACCTTCTCCCGCATGGTGATCCGCGCGGTGTTGCCGGTGATCATCAAGACCTCGCTGATCCCGATCACGGCGCCGAACGCGAGCGCGGAGACGATCATCTGGCTGGTGTCGGTGTCGACCGCACCGGCGATGAACCAGCTGAGGAACAGCGGCTGGAGGACCGTCAACCCGTTGCTCAGCGACTCCGCGAGTGCGACTGCGGTCTGTTTCGGGCTCACCCGCACCGACGTGGACAGCACCAGCCACATCGCATACAGCGCGCGCC
Source organism: uncultured Nocardioidaceae bacterium (assembly GCA_964385195.1). Classification (GTDB taxonomy): domain Bacteria; phylum Actinomycetota; class Actinomycetes; order Propionibacteriales; family Nocardioidaceae; genus CAYLOC01. Next base: position 11,933 of record CAYLOC010000015.1, on the reverse strand, counting down.
TCATGAGCCCTCCTCGGCACCGGCGGCGCCGGCGGCAGTGAACCGCTGTGCCTGCAGGCCGAACATCACGGCGTACTCCCCTCCGGCGGCCAGCAGCTCCTCGTGCGTGCCGTCCTCAAGGATCGCGCCGCGGCCGTCGGTGCCGGGGCCCAGCACCACGATCCGGTCGGCGTGCCGGACCGAGGACAGCCGATGGCTGACCAGCACCGTCGTCATGCCCCGGGTCACGGCCAGGAACCGGTCGAACAGGGCGGCCTCGGCGCGTACGTCGAGCGCCGCGGTCGGCTCGTCCAGCACCAACACGCCCGCACCGCCGGCGAGGGCGGTCAGGGCGCGGGCCAACGCGATCCGCTGCCACTGACCGCCGGAGAGGTCGGTGCCGTCGGTGTAGCCGGGGGACAGCACCGTGTCCCATCCGTGTGGCAGCCGGTCCAGCAGCCCGTCACCGCCGGCATCGGCCAGTGACGCGGCGAGCGTGGCGTCGCCGATCGCGCTACCGGACGCACCGAAGCCGACGTTGTCCCGCAGCGGCAGGTGGTAGCGCACGAAGTCCTGGAAGATCACGGCAACCCGCTGCCGGGAGGCCGGGTCGGCCGCCGGGTCCCGGTCGTCGACCCGCACGGCTCCGGAGTCGGTGCGATACAGCCCGCACAGCAGCTTGATCAGGGTGGACTTGCCCACACCGTTGACGCCGACCACGGCCACGGACTGACCGGCCGGGATGTGCAGCGACAGGTTCCGCACCGATGGCTGGCTCCGGGCCGGGTAGGTGAACGTCACGTCGTCGAAGTCGATCGTGGCTGGCTGCCCGGAGTTCGGAGTGGGCTCGCCAGCATCGCGCAGATGTGGCGCCGGCGCGGGTAACGGCGGCAAACCGACCATTCGGCGTACGGCGACCAACTCCGCCGCCGCGGCGGTGTTGCGGGCGAGCTCGGTCTGCGGGTCGCCGAGCGGGCCGAACTGCTCCATTTGCAACAGGGCCAGCACCAGGCTGGTCAGCCCGGCCAGCCCGACCGTCCCGGCGGCCACGTCCCGGGCGAGCAGCGCGAAGGCCCCGACCGTCAGCGCCACCACGACGGCGATGGTGGCCAGCACCGGCCGCACCGTGGAGCTGCGGTGACGCCAGATCGGCCGCATCGCCGCCAACCAGGTGATGCGGAACTGGTCCAGGGCCCATCCGGACAACCCGAACAGCCGTACCTCCTTGCCGGTGTCGCCCCGCGTCAGCAGCCGCTGCAGGTACGTCGCGCGGCGCTGTGCGGTCCCGGCCGAGGCCAGCAACACGTCGTAGATCGTGTTGATCCACGTGGTGAACGCCTTGTTCATCAACAACAGCCCGGCCATGAGCACGAGGCCGACCCACCACCTCCAGGTACAGACCACGGCGAGCGCGCCGACACCGGTCAGGCGGGACTGCAGGACTATCCAGGTGCTGTCCACGCCGCTGACGAACGTCCATTCGCGCATGGACGTGTGCAGCCCGGTGAGCCGCCCACTGAGGTCGGGGTCGTCGAAGCCGTCGATGTGGTAGGGGTCGGTGCCCGCCTCCAACAGCATGTCGAACGTGGTCACCAGGTAACGCGCGGACACCGCCTGGGCCAGTGCCGTCGACGCCGCTCCGGCAAGCGGGGCGGCGATGAACGCAACCGCGGTCCACACCAGCCAGAACACTGCGCGGTCCGCCGCAGCCGAGCCGGCGCCGTCGCGCAGCAGGTCCGGCAGGGCGCCGACCAGGTGGCCGCTGGTGACCAGGCCCGCGGTCAGGGCCGCGGCGTTCAGCACGGTGGCGAGCAGCGCCAGCAGGCTCAGCCCGGGGGCGGCCCGCCACAGCAGCCGGGCATGCAGGACGTAGCGCGAGGTAGTGCGGGTCAGCAGCTCAGACATCGGCCGCCGCCAGTTGCCAGGTGTCCGGGGTGCCCAGGTGCCGCAGGTCGCGGGAGAGGAGCAGCGGCAGCCCGCTGAGGCAGATCAGCCCGGCCAGCGCGACCATCGTCACCTCGCCACCGAACACGCCGAGCAACACCCCGCCGATGACCGGCCCGGCCGGCTGCAGAGCGGTCGCGGCGAACGTCAGCGCCGAGTCCACCCGCCCCTGGAGTCGGTCCGGGGTGATCGCGACCAGGTACGACGAGATGGCGGCGTTGCCAGCCGGGAGCAGCAACAGCGCGATCGCAAGCAGCAGCCCGATGTACACCACGTGGTTGGTGAACGCCATCGGGGCGACTGCCACGGCGACGGCCACCGCCACCGCGATCGTCAGTCTGCCGGTGGCAACCCGTTTGATCAGGCTCGGGGCGGCGAGTGCTCCGACGATGCCGGCGACCGCTCCGATGGTGTCGATCAGGCCGATCGCCGCCGGGTGCACGCCGGCGCGCAACAGTTTCAGCGTCAAGACGATGAACAACGCCAACGTGGCGAAGTTGACCACGACCGCGAACAGCACGATCGCCCGCAACACCGTGGACCTCCACAGGAAGCGGAGGCCCTCGCTGAGGTCGTCGCGCATGCTCCGCGCGGAGGAGTCGGGATGCCGCGGCGCCGGCAGCGGGGTCCTGATGCGGCTCACGGCGAACGCCGACACGCAGAAGCTGACCGCGTCGAAGGCGAACGGGACCCACCGCACGATCGCGTAGAGCGCGCCGGCGAGTGGCGGGCCGACGAGGCTGGCCATGTGCTGGCGAGCCTCGTTCTGGCTGAACGCGGTCGGCAGTTGCTCGGCGGGTACGACGGTGCGGATCGCGGCGGTCTCCGCCGGACTGAAGAACGCCCCGACAACGCCGGTGAGCAGCGCGATCACCAGCAGGTGCGGCAGGGTGAGGACGCCGAGCACCATGGTCACCGCCAGCGAGGCGTACAGCAGTCCCCCGGACAGGTTCGCCGCCACCATGACTGCCCGCCGGTTCAGCCGGTCGGCCCAGACACCGGCAGGGAGTCGCGCCAGCGTGGAACCGAGCGCGAACGCCGTCCCCGCCAGTGCTGCCTCGGTCGTGGAGCCGGAGAGCGCGTAGCCGACGATCGGGAACAAGAACATGCTCATCGACGTACCGAGGGCGGAGACTGTCTCCCCGCTCCACAGCGTCATGAAGTCGTGGTTGCGCCACAGCGGTGGTCGCGACCCGGAATCAGCCGGGTGCGGCACGGTGTCCGTGGTCGGCGCGTGCGGAGTCCCCTCGCTCACACCGGGCGACTCTGCCACGGTCGAGGGAGATACGCAAGTGATATTGCGCATTTAATATTGCTCAAGTTGTCATGTTTAGGGTAGCCTGGAGCCATGCCGGTGGAGTTCCTCGACGCCGACCCGCGGATCCTGCGTGCGCTGGCGCACCCCGTGCGGGCGACGCTGATGTATGAACTGCACGCTCGAGGCGCGACGACGGCGACGACGTTGTCGGAGGCGCTCGATGTCCCGGTGAACTCCGTCAGCTTCCACCTGCGTCAGCTCGCCCGGTACGGCCTCATCGAGGAGGCCCCGGAGCTGGCCACCGACGGCAGGCAGCGGTGGTGGCGCCCGGCGTCCACGCGGGGCCTGGCGTTCTCCTCCGACGAGGTGGCCGCGCAGCCGGGTGGGGAGGCGGCGCTGGAGTTGTTCCAGCGGCACTCGATCGGCTGGTGGCAGGCCATGGTCGCCCAGTTCTTCGCCGACGAGCACGACGACGTCGACGCGGTCCGGGCGCTGAACGACGTCCCGGTGTTCCTCACCGACGACGAGGCCCGGCAGCTGGCGAGTGAGTTACAAGAGGTGCTGACGCGGTGGATGGACCACGGCCAGCGGGCGTCCGCGGACGACGGCGACGACCAGGACGCGGCGCGCCGCCGTACCTATCTGTGCCTGTCGATGGTGATGCCCCAGCCCCCGGTCGATTCGTCCGACTGAGACGAGGGTGATTAGGCGGGCGCGGCCCGGACGACTCGCCTGCGGTCGGCGATCAGGTACGCCGCGGCGGCCGTGACCACCGTGACCGTCCCCACCGACGGCCAGGTGCCGATCTGCTTCGCGAGCGGATGGGCGGCACCGAGGGAGACGGCGTACAAGGCGGCGACAGCGCCGGTGCCCCACGGTCCCGCCGCGCGCCAGCATCGCGGGACGGCCGCGACCCCTGCCGCGGCGAAGAGCACACCCCCGGCCGCTCGGCTGTCGGTCTGCTGCGCAAGCAGGAACCCGCCCACCAGGCCCGTGGTGACCAGGCCGGTCGCGACTGGAAGGCGCAGGAGTCGGGACATCATCGGCTCCAGGCTACCGCCAGCGTCCCCGGCGTACGGTGGGACCGGGTGGCACTCGCCACGAGCGGAAGGAGAGGCAGATGACCGCAGCAACCGGGCTCTTGGTGGACGCGTTCGGTCGGGTCCGGGACCTGGTGCACGCGGCGGCGGAAGGTCTCAGCCCCGACCAGCTCGCCTACCGCGTGGACGCCGAGGCCAACAGCATCGCGTGGCTGCTGTGGCACTTGACCCGCGTAGAAGACGACCACATCAGCGACCTGGCCGGCCGCGAGCAGGCCTGGCTCGGGGCGGGGTGGGCCGACCGGTTCGACCTGCCGCTGGGCCCCTCCGACACCGGGTTCGGGCATTCATCGGACCAGGTCGCCGCTGTCAGCGGCACCTCCGCCGACCTGCTCACCGGTTACCACGACGTCGTCCACGCCCAGACCGTGGACTACGTACGTACGCTCACCGACGACGACCTGGAGCAGGTCGTCGACGACTCCTGGGATCCGCCGGTGACAGCGGGTGTTCGGCTGGTCAGCGTGGTGGGCGACACCACCCAGCACGTGGGCCAGGCGGCGTTCCTCCGCGGGGTGGTCCTGCGCCGCTCCGGGGCTGGTTGAGGAGCTAGCTGAAGTCGATCAGCAGGTCGTCGTCGCCGCTGTCCACGGACTCGCGGCGGTAGTTGGCCAGGCCGGTCACCCGCGTGCGGAAGCAGTAGGACTTCCACGGCATGAGCATCCCGTCGTAGCCGCGGCCGTAACTGTCGTAGAGCGCCGCTGCCTGCGCCAGCACCCGGTCCCTGCCCTCCGGCGACATCACCGCAACCCCCGAGTTACTGCGTACGAACCCGATCAGCGAGTCGCGGAAGACCTGCTGCCAGTGCCGGAACACCCGCTGGTCACTGGGCTCGAACAGGTCCGACCCCTCGACCGGGTCCCGCTCGACCCGTCGCTCCGGCCCCCCGACCAGGTCGAACACCCGGCGTACCCACGGCACGAGCGTGTCGCCGTAGTTCCACGCCAGACCGAGCACCCCGCCGGGCCGTAGCACCCGCGCGATCTCCGGCAGCGCATGCTCCTGCTCGAACCAGTGGAACGCCTGGCCCGCCACGACCACGTCCACCGACGACGACCGCAGCGGGATGTCCTCGGCCCGCGCGGTGACCACCTTCGCGCCCGGGACATCGGAGCGCAGCGTGGAGACCATGCGCTGCCCCGGGTCGGAGGCAATGACCGTGTGCCCGAGGCTCAGCAGCGCCCGGGTCAGCTTCCCGGTGCCCGCTCCGAGCTCCAGCACGGTCGCGCGCCGGTCACCGACCAGCCACCGGATCGCCTCCTCGGGGTAGTCGGGACGGTACTCCCCGTAGGTGTCGGCCATCCCGTCGAACGCGTCGGCGCGATCCCGCAGTTGCTCGTCCATGGTCCCCCGAGTGTACGGCGAGCGGCCGGGTCCGACGTAGGCTGACCGCTGATGAGCAGGCCACTTCCCGCCGATGCGATGGCGCGGGTCGTCTCCCTCGAAGGGGTGCCCTCCACGCTCGCCGCCGCCCGCGACAGCGTCGACGCGTTGCTACGGGACCGCGGTCTGCGGCGCACCGCACCGGCCGACACCGCGGAGTCGTTACTGCGCGGCGCCCACGCCAGCGCGGTGCTGGAGGGCAGTTCTGCCACCCTGGCGGATCTACGAGACGGTGCCGCCGATGACGTCGCCCTGCGGGCTGCCCGGCTCAACGCCGACCTGCTGGGGCTCAGCGGGCTCCTGCAACAGGCGCCGTTACAGGTCTTCGCCCGGCTGCACACCCTGGCCATGGCCGGCGCGGTTCCCCGCGACTCCCTCGGGCGCCCACGCGCGGGAGGTGATGCCGCCGCGGAGTTACAGGGGCTGGCCCGTGCGCTGTTGGGCTCCGCCGAGATCCCCGCCGTTGCCGTGGCCGCGCTGGCGCACGCCCAGTTGCTGGCGGCCGCGCCGTTCGAGTCGGGCAACGGCCTGGTGGCTCGTGCGCTGGAACGGCTGGTGCTGGTCTCGCGCGGCGTGGATCCGGCCTCGGTGACCGTCCCGGAAGCGGGTCACCTGGCACTGCGCGATGATTACCTGGCTGCCGTGGAGGCCTCCCGTACGGCGGGGCTGGCCGGGCAGAAGGTGTTCGTGCTGCACGCCGCCCGTGCGCTGGCCGAGGGAGTCCGGCACAGCCCGTTGTGGAGCGTGCCGGAGGACGCCGAGTAAACGAGTGATCCGGTGGAA
>CAYLOC010000015.1:0-5386 GCA_964385195.1 uncultured Nocardioidaceae bacterium | reverse complement strand
CATGCGAACGGCGCCTCTCGAGGCGCCGTTCGCTCACACACGAGTCCCGTTACCAAGCGTGCATCTCTACTGTCGTCCCGAGTACCTCTCGGGGCCGACTGCCCTCATGCGAAGGGTGGGTCGCCGCGTGGGTACCGGACCCATGTGCCAGTCTTGACTTGTACCCCCCTTTGTACGCCAGAACCCGCGGCAATGGAAGGGCTACTGGCGAGTTACTTCAGCAGTTCTGCACAACCTCAGCGGCGTAGCCGCCGGTTCGCCATCCAGACCGCGGCACCGGCGACGGCGGCAGCGCCGACCACCGCGCCGATCATCGGGCTCGGCGTAGGCAGCCGTGTGGCACGTCGCAGTTGGACCGGCCGGGTGAAGTCCAGCACCGGCCACCCCCGTTCCACCGCGGTCTTGCGCAGCGCCTTGTCCGGGTTGACGGCGTACGGGTGCCCGACGGCCTCCAGCATCGGCAGGTCGGTGATGGAGTCGCTGTACGCCGAGCAGGCGGTCAGGTCATACCCCCGCTGCTCGGCGAGCGCGTTGATCGCCACCGCCTTCTGCTCGCCGTACGCGTAGAACTCAAGCTCTCCGGTGTAGCGACCGTCGGCTTGTACCATGCGCGTGGCGATGACGTGGTCGGCGCCCAGCATGGCGCCGATGGGCTCGACGACCTCGGCGCCGGAAGAGGAGACCAGCACCACGTCGTGGCCGGACAAGTGGTGCTCGCGGATCAGCGAGACCGCCTCGTCGTACACGATCGGGTCCACGATGTGGTGCAGGGTCTCAGCGACGATGTCCTTGACCGTCTGCACGTCCCACCCCGAGGCCAGGTCCGACAAGTAGCGCCGCATTCGCTCCATCTGGTCGTGGTCGGCGCCGCCGATGAGGTACACGAACTGGGCGTAGGCACTACGCAGGACCGAGCGACGGTTGATCAACCCACCTTCGAAGAACGGGCGGCTGAACGCGAGCGTGCTGGACTTCGCGATGACGGTCTTGTCCAGGTCAAAAAACGCCGCAACCTGCGAGCCCCGCGTGTGCAAATCCTGACTCCTTTCCGGCGACAATTAGGGAGGAAAGCCCAGAATCGGTCATGGGAGGTTGCGTAGACGGTGCAAGAAAAGGGTACCGTAGACGCAGAGCTTCCCGCGTTACGCGGGAAGTGGCCAGCGGCATCCCCCCGCCGCTGAGCCGTAGGGGGTCGGCATCCATCCCCCCCGGATCCGACCCTTGGTGGCCCCCGGCATCCCCCCCACCGGGGGCCACCGTCTGCTTACCCGCAGTTGTCCGGACGACCGTGGCGGTCCACAGTGCGCGCGTGCCGTGAGCGCTGTCCACAGCCTGCGGCCGTTCGTTGGTCCACGACCGCCTGGCCGACAGCATGGGGCCATGACACGAGTGGCACACCGGGCCGCGTCCGGCGACAACGAGATGGCGATGGCCCTGCCCGGCCTCACCGACGAGGAGGCCGATCCCGGGGACCGTCCCCTGGTCGTGACCGGCGATGACGTGGTGAGCGACCAGCTGTCGCGGTTGTGTGCGGCCGCGTCGGTGAACCCCGAGCGAGCGACCGAGCCCGGCCACGTGCGGCGACGCTGGCCCGGTGCGCCGCTGGTGCTGGTTGGTGCCGACCTCGCGGCGGAGGTCGCGGCGCTGGACCTGCCGGTTCGGGAGGGCGTGGTCCTGGTCTGGAGCACCGTCGAGCCCGACGCGTCCCCGCCGGCGGACCTGTGGCGCCTCGCGGTCGCGGTACGCGCTGAGGATGTTGCGGTGCTTCCCGGGGGGCAACAGGACCTGATCCGCCGGCTGAACGACGTCGCCGAGGGGGCGGGACGTCCGGCGCGGACCCAGGCGGTGGTTGGTGGTTGCGGGGGAGCGGGCGCCTCCACCCTGGCCGCCGCGCTCGCGCTGACCGCCGCCCGCCGCGGGGAACGGGCCCTGCTGGTCGACGGCGACCCCCTCGGCGGCGGGATCGATCTGGTCGTGGGCTGCGAGGACGAGCCCGGCCTGCGGTGGCCCGAGGTGACCGCGACGGAAGGGCGGGTCAATGCCGACGCGCTCCGCGCTGCGCTGCCCACTACCGGTGGCCTCGCCGTACTCTCCTGGCGGCACGGGCGGCAGGACGAACCCGATCCCGACACGATCCGGCGGATCGTCGACGCCGGACGCCGGGGAGCCGCCCGCGTGGTGACGGACCTCCCACGCCGACTCGGACCCGGGGCCCTGGCGGCGCTGCCCCGATGCGACACCCTCTTCCTCGTCGTCCTGGCCAACGTCCGCGCGACCGCCAGCGCCAGCGCCATGCTCTCCAACCTCCATCAGATGTGTACCGACGTCCGCGTCGTGGTCCGGGAGGCGCCCACGGCAGACCTGTCACCGCAATCGGTCGCGGACACCCTGGGTCTTCCGCTGGCTGGAGTGGTTCCGACCTCCCGGGCGGTGGCCCGGGCGATCACGGAGGGAGCCGGCCCGCTGGCGCGGGGGCGGCTGGAACGGGTCTGTACCGGACTGCTCACCGTAGGAGGGTGACGGTGGACGTTGATCAGGCGCTGCTGGACCGGATCCGGTCCCGGCTGGCGGATGAGGGTGCCGAGCCGTCACCCGCCGGGGTGGCTGCCGCCCTGCGCTCTGAGGGTGCGCTGGTCGGCGATGCACAGGTGCTCGACACCGTTGACGCGTTGCGTCGCGACACCCTGGGAGCCGGGCCGCTGGAGCCGTTGTTGCACCGCCCCGGCGTGACCGATGTGCTGGTCAACGGACCGGATGAGGTGTACGTCGACGGGGCCGATGGCCTCCGTCGTGCCGGGGTCCGGTTCTCCGACGACGACGCCGTCCGCCGGCTCGCGCAACGTCTGGCGGCTGCGGCCGGACGGCGCCTCGACGACGCTGCGCCGTTTGTCGACGTACGCCTGGCCGACGGGGTCCGGTTCCACGCCGTGCTCGCCCCGCTGTCCCGCCCGGGCACGTGCCTGTCGCTGCGGGTCCCGGCCCGGACCACGATGACCGTCGACGACCTGGTGGCCACGGGCAGCATGGGCCGCACCGCCGCCGACCTGCTGTTGGACCTGGTCCGGCACAGGCTCGCGTTCCTGGTCTCGGGCGGAACCGGCAGCGGCAAGACCACGCTGCTGGCGGCTCTGCTCTCCGCTGCCGCACCGGAGGAGCGACTGGTGATCGTCGAGGACGCCCACGAGCTCAGGCCTCGCCACCCGCATGTGGTGTCGATGGAGGCACGGCAGGCGAACGTGGAAGGGGTCGGTGAGCTGCCGCTGCGCCGGCTGGTGAGGGAGGCGCTACGGATGCGTCCGGACCGACTGGTCGTGGGAGAGGTCCGCGGCCCGGAGGTCGTCGACCTGCTCGCTGCCCTGAACACCGGGCACGAGGGCGGTTGCTGCACGCTGCATGCCAACGCCGCGAGCGACGTCCCGGCGCGGATGGAGGCACTGGGGGTCGCCGCTGGTCTGCCGCGTGCGGCCCTGCACGCGCAACTCGGTGCCGCGCTGCATGCGGTGATCCACCTGCAGCGATCCGCGGACGGCCAACGGCGCGTGGGCGAGGTGGCTGCGCTGACCCGCACCTCGGACGGACTCGTGCAGGCGGTGCCTGCCGTGACGTTTCCGCCGACCGGCGCGCCGCAGGTCGGCCCCGGGGCCGAGGCCCTGGAGAGCCTCCTTGCCCAACGGGGGCGGCCATGCTGACCGTGAGTTCGGCTCTGCTGGCCTTCGCCTGCGTGTGGGTGCTGCTGCCGCGTGCGGAACCACAGCTGGCTCGTGCCGGAATGCGCGAGGACTCCCCGGTGGTGCCGACACGTGCGCTCGGCATCGTGGGCGTCGGCGGGGCCACCGCGCTGGTCGTCGCCGCGCCGGTGCTGGCGTTCGGCGAGCTGTCCACTGTGCTTGTCGGCGCGCTGATCGTGATGCTGGCCGTACGGCGGTTGCTGCGGCGGTGGCGGGATCGCCGGGCCCGGCACCGACGGCAGCGCGACACGATCGCGCTGTGTGACGCTCTCGCGGCGGAACTGCGTGCCGGCCTTCCGGCCGCTGTCGCCGTGCGTCGCTCCTGTGGTGACTTCCCGGAGTGGGCGTCGGTGGCCCGTGCCGCTGAGCTCGGGGGAGACGTCCCGGCCGCGTTGCGCCGCTGCTCCGCCGCTCAGGGGGCCGAGGGCCTTGCGGCGATCGCAGCCGCGTGGCAGGTAGCGGTCAGCTCTGGTGCCGCGCTCGCGGTGGTGCTGGAGCGGATCGCGATGGGCCTGCGCGCCGACGAGGACGCGCGCGCGGAGGTGGTCGCCGCGCTCGGCGCTCCGCGAGCGACGGCGAAGGTACTGGCCGGCCTTCCGGTGTTCGGGCTCGCGCTGGGCATCTCGATGGGGGCGCGCCCGGCACGGTTCTTGCTGTCGTCGGCGTTCGGCCTCGCGTGCCTGCTGGCCGGCATCACCCTGGCCGTTGTCGGGGTGTGGTGGGTCGAGCGGCTGGCTGACAACGCGGAGGGGTGACCGGTGGGGGTTCTCGGCGGCGTGCTGGCATTCATGTCGGCCTGGCTGTGGATCGGCGATCGCGGCGGACAGGCGCTGCAGCGGCTGAGCACGCAACCAGAAGCCGACGGTCGGTCTCGCCGCCCGGTGCGTCCACCGCTGGTGGAGGACCCGCCGCGACGTACCGCGGTCTGCGTCGTTGCCGCCGGGGTGGTGGGGTGGCTGTTCGGCGGGCTGATCCTTGCCGCTGTCACTGGAGCCGCCGGAGTGCTGTTGTCCTGGTGGGTGGGGCGCTTGGAGCCACCCAGTGCGGCGCGCCGACGGGCCGATATCAGTGACCACCTCCCGCTTGCGGTCGACCTGCTCGCCGCCTGCGCTGCCGTCGGCCGGCCGGTGGAGACTTCGCTGCGCGTGGTCGCGGACTCCGTCGGTGGTGCGGTGAGTGCGGAGCTGCGCGCGGTTGCCAGCCGGATCGAGCTCGGTGCCGACCCGGTCGCCGAGTGGAGCCGGTTGGGACAGGATCCGTCCTTCCGTCCACTGGCCCGGACCATGTGCCGCACCATCCAGTCCGGCGCCCCACTCGTCGACGGCCTCGCCCTCCTCGCCGAGGACCGGCGTCGCGAACGCAGGATGCAGAGCCAGGTGCGTGCCCGCAGCGTCGGTGTCAAGGCGGCCGGACCGCTGGCGGCATGTTTCCTCCCCGCGTTCATGCTGGTCGGTATCGTGCCGACCGTCGTGGGAGCGTTCCAGTCGCTGTTCTGGTGACCACTCGATATCGCGAGGGGTCGTCGCCGTTCTATCCACGACCAGCCGGAGGGATCCCAAACGGGTCCGGGTACCGCCCCTGTCCCGGTGACGACCGCCGGACGGGTCATACGGGACGCCCAACCGGCTCCAGACACGGCACCACGCCGTTGACCTGGG
>CAYLOC010000014.1:0-26619 GCA_964385195.1 uncultured Nocardioidaceae bacterium | reverse complement strand
CCCCCGGTGCCTCGGCGGGCTGCTGGCCGGACCCGTCCGCTACCAGGCGACGTTGCGGCCCGGCATCTGGTTCAGCAGCTCTTGTGCCCGGAACAGCAGCTTGTGCTCCACCAGCACCTCATACTTGGTGGCCACTACCTGGGTGACCGAGGTGAAGTCCCGGCGACCACCGGTGAGGTGGTACCCGATCAGGCCCCAGACCAGACCGAAGACCAGCCCGATCAGCAAACCGCCGACGACAGCCCCGAGCCAGCTCCCCTCCGGCGCGAACAGCCCGAGGATCAGGCCGATGAGGAGCCCGAACCACGCACCGGAGGCGGCTCCTGCGCTCGCGGCGCGCCCGTAGGTGAGTCGGCCGGTCACCCGCTCCACCTGCTTGAGCTCGGTCCCGACGATCATGCAGTTCTGCACCGGGAACTCGTGGTCGGAGAGATAGTCCACGACCTTCTGCGCCTCCTGGTAGTCGTCGTAGGTACCCAGGGACTGCGGGTACTCCAACGACAGGGCGGGGTAACGCGACGGCTGTGCTGCCATGGCGACCTCCTCAGACGACCGTGGAACGCCAGCCTACCGGGCGCCGCACGCCGTACCCGATCACCGACGCGCCCCCCGCCTGCTTTGCAGCTCTGCGTCATAGTCGGCTCCGAGCGCCACCAGAGCGTCGATAGCGACCTCTAGCAGGTCCTCGGCGGGGATGTCGTCCGGTTCCGGGTCGCCGGTGCCGAGGGTGTCCGGGACCAACTCGTCTACGGATCCCACCACCGGTACGTCGAGCGCACCGATCTGCTTGACCAGCGTCTCGGCCTGGGTCCGCACCCAGTCATGCATCCGTTCGGGGACCTGCAGGCGAGGCTCGCGGGACCGTCGGGACGCCAGCACCCGGCGGGCGAGCCGTCGGTGCAGCACCCGGCGGTACTGGCTGCTTTCCACCCCGGACGCGTGCGCGCTCACGTTGACGCGGTGCATCAACTGCGCGGACACCACGCCTAACGACTCATTGCTGGCCCTTCCCGGACGAAAACCCGAGCCGTCCAGTTGCAGGGCAGTGCAAAACCGCCGCCACAACAAGTCGGGCTCGCTCCCCGACGGCGGGACCGTGACAACGTGGACCTGCTCCTTGGGGACGACCCGCATCCACCTACGGAGGATCACCGGCACATCGTGCTGTTCCCAGAACCGTCGACTGGCCGCACCGGACCGCTTTCCAGCCTGCATCTCCCGGCAGAACTGCGCCCAGGCCCACTCCCGATACTGCTGGGTCATCTCCTGCCACTGGCCGGTGAAGGCACGGGCGAAGTCCCGCACCGTGCATACCACCTCGATCCGGCACGGCGCGAGGCTCTCGGCGACCAGCTCGATCTGGTGCGGAGTGCAACAGCACAACCGCTCCATCGAGATCAGCACCGCGCCACCACGCCACGCCTTCGCCTCTACGGCGAGCTCAGCCCAGGGGTTCTCCGGTGCAAGCCGGTCCTTCTTCCCGACGCTGCGCAGCCGGTTGACGGCGTGCAACTGCCGCTCCCATCGCGGTCCGGGCCAGAGCAACCCCTGGGACCTGGCGTTGTCCCGGTTCGCGTTCATCCGTGACTGCAGATAGGTGGTGCCGGACTTAGGCGTGCCGATATGCAAGAAGACCGTCGGCACATCTCCGGCGCTCCACATATCGCCCGACGTTACCTCCGGCCGGTCGTGGGACGCTGGACGGGTGAGCACCGACGCAACCGGCACCGCCGTACAGCAGGCGCTGGTGGAAACGGCACTGAAGAAGGCAGGGCTGCTGTGGGTCCACATCCCCCGCAGCGGTCACGACGACCTCCGCCAGGCGCACGCCCTGTGGTACGCATGGCTGCACGGGACGGTCTACCTCCTCACCGGCCCCGGGGAGCAGCAGGACCCGGGCTTGTCCGGTACGGACTCGGTCCGGCTGCTCGTGCCGAGCAAAGACACCCGGCAACGCCTCCTGGCCGTCGATGCCGGCGTCTCCCGACTGGACCCAGCGGACCCGGACTGGGACGAGGCAACGTCCTCGTTGGCACGAAGGCGGCTGAACCTGCACCAGCCGACGACCGCGTCCCGCCGGTGGCAGGAACCGGCGTACCACCTCTATCGTCTGCGACCGTCCGGAGAGGCCACCCGCCGGTAGGCTGTGCCGGGTGAGTGCAACCCCGTCCCGTGTCTTCATCGCCCGGCTCGCCGGCATGTCGGTGTTCGACCCGAACGGTGAGCAAGTCGGAAAGGTGCGCGATGTCGTGGTGGTGGTGCGCACTCACACCCAGCCCCCCCGCGTCCTGGGGCTCGTGGTGGAGGTTCTGGGTCGCCGCCGGGTCTTCCTCCCCATGACCCGGGTGACGAACATCGACGCAGACCAGGTGATCACGACCGGTGTGGTGAACATGCGCAGTTTCAAGCAGCGCACGACCGAGACGCTTGTGCTGGGGGAGCTGCTGGACCGCACCGTGACCGTGGCCGGTGTCCAGGGGACGGTGTACGACGTCGCGATGGAGCAGACCCGTACCCGCGACTGGCAGCTGTCCCGGGTGGCCGTGCAGGAAAGGTCCAAACGTTTCGGGCGCAGGGGGCAGTCGCACGTTCTGGAGTGGGGTGAGGTGCAGGGGCTGACCGAGCACGACCCCGCCCAGGGCGCGACCCACCTGCTTGCCGCGATGGACTCGATGCGGGCCGCCGATCTCGCCGGAGTCCTCCACGACCTGTCTCCGAAACGCCGCACCGAGATCGCCGCCGCCTTATCCGACGACCGGCTGGCCGATGTCCTGGAGGAGCTCCCCGATGATGACCAGGTCGAGATCGTGGGGCAGTTGGAGTCCGAGCGCGCCGCTGACGTCCTGGAGGAGATGTCCCCCGACGACGCCGCGGACCTGATCGCTGAGCTTCCACCGGACCTGGCCGAGACGTTGTTGTCCCTGATGGAGCCGGATGAGGCCGAGGACGTGCGCCGGCTGATGTCCTATGAGGACCGTACGGCGGGCGGGATGATGACCAGCGACGCGGTGATCGTTCCCCCCGACGCGACGGTCGCCGAGGCGCTGGCGCTGATCCGGCAGGCCGAGCTCTCCCCTTCACTCGGCGCCATGGTGTACGTATGCCGGGCGCCGCTGGAGACCCCGACCGGGCGGTTCCTCGGGGTCGCGCACTTCCAGCGTCTGTTGCGGGAGCCGCCGTCCACCCTGGTCTCCGGGGTCGTCGACGACAGCCTGCAGCCACTGCGGGCGGATGACCCGCTGGAAGAGGTGACCAGGCTGCTCGCCCACTACAACCTGGTCGCCAGTCCGGTCGTGGACGGCTACGGCCACCTGCTGGGGGCGGTGACGGTCGATGACGTCCTCGACCACCTGCTTCCGGACAACTGGCGGGAGGCAGCAACGGCGTCCGCGGCAGGGAGCGCCGATGCGTGAGGAGAACCGCGAGGAGGAGCGGACCGGCGGCGGACGTGGACGCGCCCGCACCGGCCGCCTCGACGTACCCAAGGAGACCAGGCGGGTGGTGGTCCCCACCCCGCACTACGACCCGGACGCCTTCGGGCGGTTCGCCGAAGGCTTCGCGCGGTTCATGGGGACGGGGCGATTCCTCGCCTACATGACACTGGTCATCATCGTGTGGATCACGATCAACGTGGTCGCGCTGTTCGGGTTCCAGTGGGACCCGTACCCGTTCATCCTGCTCAACCTGCTGTTCTCGACCCAGGCGTCGTACGCCGCGCCGCTGATCCTGCTGGCACAGAACCGTCAGGAGGCCCGCGACCGGGTGGTGTCGGAGCGGGACCGCGCGGAGAACGTCCGGGCGCATGCCGACATGGAGTTCCTGGCCCGGGAGGTGGCATCGCTGCGGATGGCCGTCGGCGACGTCGCCACCCGCGACTTCCTGCGTTCGGAGCTGCGCAGCATGCTGGTCGAGTTGGACAGCCGGTCCGTCGACGACACGGACGTGGAGCCGTCCGAACGGGGGACGTAGCCTAGGACCATGTCTGCTGCGCTGCTCGATCAGATCAACTCTGCGTTGTCCGGAGTCAACGACCCGGAGATCCGTCGCCCCATCACCGAGCTCGGAATGGTGCAGGACGTGCAGGTCGGTGACGACGGCACCGTGACCGTGACGATCCTGCTGACCGTGGCGGGATGTCCGATGAAGGACACCATCTCCCGCGACGTCCGCGCCGCCTTAGCGCCGATCGACGGCGTCAGCCGGGTGCAGATCGACCTAGGTGTGATGTCTCCCGAACAGCGCAAGGAGCTGCAGACCAACCTGCGTGGCGGTCAACCAGCCAAGGAGATCCCGTTCGCCCGCCCGGACTCCCTGACCCAGGTGATCGCGGTGGCCTCGGGCAAGGGCGGTGTCGGCAAGTCCTCGGTGACGGTCAACCTCGCGGCGGCGATGGTTCTCTCCGGCCGCAAGGTCGGCATCGTCGACGCCGACGTCTATGGCCACTCGATCCCGGCCATGCTGGGGAAGGCCGACGACCGGCCGACCCAGGTGCAGGACATGATCATGCCCGTCCCGGTGCAGGTCCCCGAGGCGGGACGGCAGGGCTCGTTGAGCGTCATCAGCATCGGCATGTTGAAGCCGCGTCGGGACCAGGTGGTGGCGTGGCGCGGCCCGATGCTGGACCGCGCGCTGGTACAGATGCTCACCGACGTCTTCTGGGGCGACCTGGACGTCCTCCTGCTCGACCTGCCCCCGGGCACCGGTGACATGGCGATCTCGATGGGACAGCACCTCCCCAGCTGCGAGGTGGTCGTGGTCACCACCCCCCAGGCGGCCGCGACCGAGGTGGCCGCCCGCGCCGGGACCATGGCCTCGATGATGCACCAGCGGGTGGCGGGCGTGATCGAGAACATGAGCTACCTGGTGTGTCCGCACTGCGGCCCGAGCCACCACATCGACGTGTTCGGCTCCGGCGGCGGCCAGCAGGTGGCCGAGACCCTCGGACAGCGCTTCGGGTACGACGTGCCCCTGCTCGGCCAGGTACCGCTTGACCTGCGCCTGCGCGAAGGGGGCGACGTGGGGCGACCGATCGTGCTCAGTGACCCGGAGGCGCCCGCGGCTGCTGCGCTCTCCGACGTGGCAACGACCCTCGCCGCCAAGGAACGGGGACTGTCCGGGCGTCACCTCAACCTCACACCGGCGGGCGGGTAGCCGTCCCATGTTCGACGTCGGGCTGCCCGAGATGCTCGTGCTGCTGCTGGTCGCCGTGTTCATCTTCGGGCCGGACAAGCTTCCCGACATCGCCCGGCAGGCCGGCAAGATGCTTCGGCAGGCGAAGCAGATGGTGGCGTCCGCGCGCGCGCAGGTCTCCTCCGAGCTCGGCCCGGAGTACGCGAACCTCAACTTCGATGACCTCAACCCACGCAACCTGGTACACAAGCACATCCTCAGCGACCTGGAGGACGACGATGAGCCGGCCCGCCCGGGCCACCGGCCGCTCGAAGCCGGCGAGTTGCCGCCGTACGACGTCGAGGCCACCTAAGAGCCCCGATCGGCGGTACGCGTCAGCCTTCTTCGCGACCCAGGACTACCTCGGTCTGTTCGGTCGTCCCGTCATGGCGCAGGGTCAGCGTGACGTGCTCCCCCGGAAGGTGGGACCGGATCTGCACGATCAGCTCGACGCCGTCGTGCACCCGGTGGCCGTCGATCGCCCGGACCACATCTCCGGCGCTGAGCCCCGCCTGGTCCGCGGGTCCACCGTCGCGCACACCTACGATGGTCGCGCCGCGACGGCTCGGCTGCACCGAGACACGGGCCCCGATCACCGGATAGACGGCATGGCCGGTCTGGAGGATCTGGCCGACGGTGCGCCTGACCTGGTGGATCGGGATGGCGAACCCGACACCGATGTTCCCCGCCTCGCCCTCGACCGGACTGACCGTGGCAATCGCCGAGTTCACCCCGACCACCTGCCCGGACAGGTCGACCAGCGGCCCACCGGAGTTGCCGGGGTTGATGGCGGCATCAGTCTGCAAGGCGTTGATGTAGGACCGGTCGTCCTGGGGACCGGCGCTGACCGCGCGCTCCGTCGCGCTGATGATTCCCGAGGTCACCGTGGCGTTGAGACCCAACGGTGAGCCGAACGCAACCACGCCCTCACCCACCTGGACGTCAGAAGACGTGCCCAACGCCACCGGCGGAGGGACCCGCTTGGTGTTCAGCCGGACCACCGCCAGGTCGTAGGAGGTGCTGCGGCCGACGACCTCGGCGTGGACGCTCCGGCCGTTGGCCAGCGTCACGGTGATCGTGCCACCGTCGGCGGCCGGTTCGACCACGTGACTGTTGGTGACCACGTGGCCGGCCTGGTCATAGACGAACCCGGACCCGGTGACGTGCACGTTCCCGGCGCGGACGTCGATGGCGACCACACTCGGTAGCACCGCCTGGGCGACGGGGATCACCGGGTTGGCTTCGCCGGAGCCCTCGATGATGACGGGAGCGTGCGTAGCGAGAGGGGCCATCTGCGGGCCGGCGACCGGTTCCGGTGCGGCCTCGCCGGGTTCCATCAGGTACGCGCCCAGGGCGCCCCCGCCGAGGCCCACCACGAGCGCCAACACCGCGACCACGACCAACAGCGACCGCCGACCGCCGGGCCGGCCACTCGACGGCCCGCGCTCCTCCGGCGTCTCCTGGCCCCGGCCGGTCATGGCGGCGTACGGCGGTGGCCACGACCGCATCCCGCCTGGCTCGCGCACGGTGCTCCTCACCGGTCTTGTCACTGATCTTCTTAGTACCCAGTCTCCCGGCTACACGTCCTACTTTCCTACCCCGCTGGGGCTACGGCGACACCTTCGACACCATCGTGGTCAAGCCGCGACCGACACGGCTGGTCACCCCGCCGTCTCCGTTCGGTGTCTGCTGGTGCGGCAAGGCCTTGAGGATCTTCCACGCGGTCTTGGTGGGTGCGTCGGTCACGACGGTGAGGACCGTGGTGCCGGACTGCCAGACCATGACCGTCGGCAGTCCGGGGTCGACGTAGACCGGACTCCCGTCGTACTGCTGACGGGCGAAGCCGGTGAGTGCGTCGGTGTTGAGACGGCCCGGCTCCTCGAACACCGACACGTTCGACAGGCCGTCGGAGTAGACCGCGCGGACCGTGTGCGCACGATCGGTGTCGACTCGCCGCAGCGAGAGCAGCCGGAACCCGTCGACGAGGTGCTCCGGACACGCCCACCCCGTGTCGTTCAACGCCGGTGCCATCTGCAGCGGCAGCGACTGTCCCGGAAGCGACGGGGGCAGCGGCGGGAGATGGTCGAGGAACCCGGTGCGGGCCACCACCAGGTTCACGAACCCGGACGAGCGGACGACCTGGCCGTTGTCGAGCAGCTGCCGCCGCAGCACCAGACCGGTCAGGTCATCGAGCCAGAACCGTGCCCGGACCTGGCCTGCGTGTGCGGCGGCGACCACGGTCGCCTGGCGCCCCAGCACCTCCCCGCGCCCGGCGACCTGCAGGCGGTATCCGTCGGTGAGGATCCCTAATGCGGCCCGCGCCGCCGCGTTGACGCGGTGGCTGTTGGGGTGGACGAACGCGGCGGTGTCGGCGCCCGAACCGGTCACGTCGATCGCGGTGCCCTGGCCGGGGACGTGCCGCACCTGCGTCCGGAGTGTCATGCCATGGTCGCCGCGGGACGTCCAGACCTCCCGGACTCCCGAGAAGGCCACTTTCTGCGGCGCCTGGACCGCCTGACGCAGCAGCGCCACGGCGCGGGCGCGGCTCGCTGCCGTGGACTCGCGCGCCGGTGGGGTGAGGCGTGGCGGCCGGTCGGACGTCGCGTCCTGGTCGAAGGCCGCGGGGTGTGACGGTTCCGACGGTGCCACCGAGACCGGCGCCGACAGCGCCGTACGCTCCGCACTCTGGGCGAACTCGGCGGTGAACCCGGCGATCGCGGGTGTCACCTTCTTCTGGTTCGGCGTCGCCGGCGCCCCGACGTACCAGGCCAGCACGAGTAACGCGACCGACATCGCCCCTACCCCGACCAGCAGGCGTTGGGCCATGACGGCGTGCGGGGTCACGCCGTCGGGAACCGCCGGCGGCCAGATCTGGGGGTCGGCGGAGTCGAGGACCGCCAACAGGTCGGCAGGGGGATCCACCGGGGTGAGCGCGCTGAGGCGCTGTTTGACGCTCAAGGTGGCGCCGACCTGCTCCCGGCACGTCGCACACCGCTGGACGTGCCGGAGGGCCCGGGACCGCGCCGGGCCGGTGAGCTCGCCGTCGACCAGGGCGGAGACCCGGTCGTGCAGGTGGGTCACCAGCCACCTCCGACCCGTGCGGCGTCCTCCGCCCCCCGGAACCGTCGGCGGGAGGCCGTCGGTGCGCGGTGGCGCAGCGCCTTCCGCAACTGCTCGCGGCCACGGTGGATACGGGAGCGGACCGTGCCGACCTTGATGTCGAGCACCTCGGCGATCTCGTCGTAGGTCAACCCCTCGATGTCACAGAGCACGACCGCGGCGCGGAACTCCGGCTTCAGCTGCACCAGAGCCTGCTCGACGTCGTCGTCGAACATGCGGTCATCGACACCGGAGTCCGGGGCCGGGAGGTGACCCGCCAGCCGCTCCCCGGCGTTCTCCGGCAGCGCATCGAACCGGATCCGCTGCCGACGGCGGGCCTGGTCGAGGAACAGGTTCGTGGTGATCCGGTGCAACCACCCTTCGAACCGGCCCGGGCGGAACGTGTGCAGCGACCGGAAGACCCGCACGAAGACCTCCTGCGTCAGGTCCTCGGCGTCGTGCGGGTTGCCGGTGAGACGGTAGGCCAGCCGGTAGACGCGGGCGGAGTGGTCCCGGACGATCTCCTCCCAGCTGGGAGGTGTCCACGTCTCCGAAGCATCAGGGGCCACCGGAAGCCACCTCCTTGGTCGACACGGCCGGGGCGGGCCCGCGGCATCCGTGCATATTCTACGTGGTGCCGCATCCGCGGCCCCGCTCGAACGGGCTGGTCTGCATACCGCCCCCGGCAGCGGTTAGGCTCAGAGAGGCTTATCGGGTTCAACCAAGGAGGCCGTCATCGCCCCCCAGTCGAAAACCGGCGGATTGAAGCCTGCGTCGTGGGCGTACGCCGAGGGTTACGTCGTCGAGGACGAGGTGCTGACCGCTGCGCGGGGACGCGGAGCGGAAGTGGGAGCGGTCCCGATCGGGCCGGGTGGTGGGGCCGCGCTGCGGTTCCTGGCGTCGGTCCTCGGTGCCCGGACCGTGGTCGAGATCGGCACCGGCTGCGGGGTGTCAGGGGTGTGGCTGTTACGCGGGATGGCTCCGGACGGCGTCTTGACCTCGGTCGACCTCGAGGCTGAGCACCAGCGACTGGCCAAGCAGGCGTTCACCGCCGCCGGTTTCCCCAGCCAGCGGGTCCGGCTGATCCCCGGGGCGGCACTGGAGGTCCTCCCGCGGCTCACCGGCGGCCACTACGACCTGGTGTTCTGCGACGGCGACAAGAAGGAGTACCCGCAGTACCTCGAACAGGCTCTCCGGCTGCTGCGTCCGGGCGGAGTGGTCGCGGTCGACAACAGCCTGTGGCACGACCGGGTCGCCGACCCCGCCGTACGCGACTCCGACACCGTAGGAGTCCGGGAGATGCTGCAGGAAGCCACCGAGCACGAGGATCTCGTGGAGATGCTGCTGCCGGTCGGCGACGGCCTGCTGGTAGCGCACAAGCGAGGCTGAGAGCGAAGTTCCCGGGAGGAAGACCCTCCCGGGAACGACATCGGAACGGCGCGGTGGGTCAGCTGGTGACTCCGCTCAGCGCGTCTTCCAACGCTTTGGCCTCTTCGGAGTTGAGCTCGACGACGAGACGGCCGCCGCCCTCGATCGGCACTCTCATCACCAGTCCGCGCCCCTCTTTGGTGACCTCCAAAGGACCGTCACCTGTCCGGGGCTTCATCGCCGCCATGCGCACACCTACCCTTTCCATCTAGCGCCGAGGACCTGCCCCGTCGTCGGGGCGAGACGTCGGTGGCGCATCGGTTACTGGCTCCATTATCGCACCCGCTCGGCAGTGCCCATTATCGCATCATCTGCCGGTTGTGCGGCAGACTGCGTTGGTGTGAACGCGCGATCCGCCCTGTTCGACCTGTACGGCGACCACCTGCGCACCCGCGGCGGTGCGGCACCGGTCGCGGCGCTGGTGCAGCTGCTGGCGGCGCTGGATATCGCCGGTCCGGCCGTGCGGACCGCGGTGTCGCGCATGGTACGGCAGGGGTGGCTGGCACCGGTGCGGCTGGAGCAGGGGGCCGGGTATCGCCTCACGCCGCGGGCCGAGCAGCGGCTCGGCGACGCCGCGGCCAGGATCTACCGGCGCGGCATCGCGCCCTGGGACCACACCTGGCACCTGGTGGTGTTCGCCGCGATCACCGACCGGGCACGCCGGGCCCGGACCCGGCAACAGATGGCCTACCTCGGCTACGCCCAGTTGCGGGACAACGTGTGGGTGAGCCCCCGGGCGTCTGCGGAGGTGCCCGGCCTGCTGCGCGAGAACAAGGTCTCGGCCCAGACGTTCCGCGCCCAGCACGACGGTACCGACGCCGCCCTGGCGGCAACGGCGTGGGACCTGGAGGCACTGGGCGCGGAGTACCACGAGTGGCTGACCGAGGCACGGAGGCTGACCGACCAGGCACGCACCCACCGATCCGACGCGGACGCCTTCGCCGTACGCAGCACGCTGGTGCACGAATGGCGCAAGTTCTTGTTCCGCGACCCCGGGCTGCCGGCCGAGCTGCTGCCGCCCCGCTGGCCCGGTACCGAGGCCGCGGAGTTCTTCGACACCGAAGCCGAGCGGCTGCTGCCCGCCGCCGACCGCTACGTTGACCAGTGCCTGCACCTGAAGGGAGAGCCTTGATGACCGACCCCGTCGACTACGCGGTCTCCGACGGCATCGCCACGGTGACCCTGAACCGGCCGGACGCGATGAACAGCCTCGACACCGCCACGAAGGAGTCACTGCTGACCGCGGTCACCCGGGCCGCCGAGGACGAGACAGCGCGATGTGTCGTGCTGACCGGCACCGGGCGCGCCTTCTGTGTCGGCCAGGACCTGGCCGAGCACGCCACGAACCTGCAGTCGCAGGACCTGGCGGAGGTGTGGTCCACCGTTGCGCGCCACTACTCCCCCATCGCGCTGGGGTTGGCGACGATGGCCAAGCCGGTGATCGCCGCGGTCAACGGCGTCGCCGCAGGAGCCGGGATGTCGTTGGCGATGGTCTGCGACTGGCGCCTCGCGGCCGACACCGCCAGCTTCAACACCTCCTTCGCCGGGATCGGCCTGTCCTGCGACACCGGCTCGTCCTGGACCCTGCCGCGCCTGGTGGGCCACACCAAAGCGATGGAGTTGTTGTTGTGGCCGCGGAAGGTCGACGCCGCAGAGGCCCGTGAGATCGGCCTGGTGAACTGGGTGGTGCCTGCAGGCGAGTTCCGCGAGAAGACCGCCGAGGTCGCCCGCCGCCTGGCGGCCGGACCCACCGCCGCGTTCGCCGCGATCAAGCGCTCGGTCGCCTACTCCGCCACCCATCCGCTCCCGGAGGCGCTGGCGTTCGAGGGCGAGTGCATGGCAGAGACCGGCGCCACCCGTGACCACCGGGACGCGGTCACCGCGTTCATGGCCAAGGAACGGCCGACGTTCACCGGGCGCTGACGCGCCGTACGGCGAGGAAGATCAACCCGAAAGCCACCACCTGCAAGGCGTGGTACGCCGACATTCCTGCCCTCAGCGACCAGGCGCCGACAACCGCCTGGGTCACCGCACCGAGCACGCTCACCGCGATCGCGGCCCAGACCAGCGGCGCCATCGGATGCCGGTCGCGCCAGCCCTGCACCCACAACGCGACGAGCAGCGCCATCAGCACCGCCTCGCAGGCCACGATCGTCACCGCGCTGGCGAGCATCGCCGCGGCGAGCGCCGCGAACGCCACCACGCTGACCAGTCGCACCGCGACGATGACCGGGTGCGGCCCCGGCCCACGTACCTCCTCGGCC
Source organism: uncultured Nocardioidaceae bacterium (assembly GCA_964385195.1). Lineage (GTDB taxonomy): Bacteria > Actinomycetota > Actinomycetes > Propionibacteriales > Nocardioidaceae > CAYLOC01. The sequence goes on along the minus strand of CAYLOC010000014.1, from coordinate 14,659 downwards.
GATGCGGCCAGCAGGCAGGACAGCGACAGCACGACGATGACGCTGATCACCGCCCAGGCCACCGAGGCCACTGGCTGCCAGCGCACCAGGACGGCGTGGTGCACGAACCCGGCCAGCCCGGCGAGGGCCGTCCAGGCGAAGACATGCCACCAGTGCCGGCTGACTTCGGGCCACCGGTAGGCGCGGAGCGCGAAGAACCCGGTCGCCAGTCCCAGCACCAGGTCGGTCAGCGCGGGAGCCGGCTCGGTCAGCACGGCCATGCTTCTCTCACCAAGGCCGCGCCCCGCAGAAGGGCCGCGCCCAGCAGAAGGGTCACGTTCGGCACCCTAGCGTCCGGCTCGCCGTACCCGCTCGACGTCGGCGCGGACGCAGCAGTCCGCAAGATGGTCATTGACCATGCCCACCGCCTGCATCAGCGCGTACGCCGTGGTCGGGCCCACGAACACCAGTCCTTGCCGCTTCAGCTCCTGGGCCAGCGCGGTGGACTCCGGCGTCGTGGCGGGAATCTCGGCGTGGGTTCGCGGGGCAGCACGGGGACCGGGCGCGAACCGCCACATCAGCTCCGTCAGCGGCTCGGTCAGCCGGAGGACGGCGCGGGCGTTGGACAGGGTCGCGTCGATCTTGGCGCGGTTGCGCACGATGCCGGCGTCGGCGAGCAGCCGCTGCCGGTCGGCGTCGGTGAACGCGGCGACCCGCTCGACCGCGAAACCAGCGAACGCTGCCCGGAAGGCCGGACGCTTGCGCAGGATGGTCAGCCAGGACAGTCCGGACTGGAACGCCTCCAGGGTCAGCCGTTCGAACAGCGCGTCGTCGCCGTACAGCGGCCGCCCCCACTCCTCGTCGTGGTAGGCGACGTAGTCCGGCGCGGACACGCCCCACGGGCATCGCGGGCGACCGTCCGGACCGGCGGCCACCCCGGTCGGGGGCGCCGGTTCCTGGTCGGTGCTCACGGGTCGGTGGGGCGTTCGTCGTCGGGTTCTGGCTCGGTCCCGGCGGAACCCTCGTCGCTGTCGTCCCCGGCCTCGTCGTGCTGCCCCTCCCGCGCCCGCAGGTCGGCTTCCACCCGGTCCAGCAGCGCATCGACCTCATCCATCCGGTACCCCCGCGCGCCGGTGCTCAGGCGTACGTCCCGGATGTCGGCGGCGGTCAGTGGCCGGTCGACGGGGATGGTGCGGTCCGGACGGTCGGGATAGACGTCAGACATCGTGCCCCAGCGGTCGACGACCACCACGCCGACGGCACCCACGACCACGACGACGAGAATGACCCACAGCCACATCACGTCACTGATCGTGCCACGCTGGGAGCCCACGACGGCAGCGCGGGTTCGTCGTGTCCGGGAACGGAGGTGCACAATGCCGGCGTTACGGCTGGGCCCGAGGCGGTTCGAGGCGCGTGAACTGGCGGTGATGGCCATCATCAACCGGACCCCCGACTCCTTCTACGACACCGGCTCGACCTACGACGAGCGTGCGGCCCTGGAACGGGTGGCGCAGGTGGTGGAGGAGGGTGCCGACATCATCGACATCGGCGGCGTCAAGGCCGGCTACGGACAGACCGTGACCGTGGAGGAGGAGCTGCGGCGCACCGCTCCGTTCGTCACCGCCGTCCGGTCGGCGTACCCGCAGATCGTGATCAGCGTGGACACCTGGCGATCGGAGGCGGCCAGGGAGCTGTGCCAGTGCGGGGCGGACCTGGTCAACGACACCTGGGCCGGGAACGACCCGGAGGTGGCCCGGGTGGCGGCGGAGTTCGACGCCGGGCTGGTGTGCAGCCACAGCGGTGGTCTGCGCCCGCGGACCGACCCGCACCGTCCGGAGTACGACGACGTCATGGGCGACGTCATCGACGGTGTCACCCGCCTGGCCGAGCGGGCGGTGGCGGCCGGGGTCCGTCGCGACGGCATCCTGGTGGACCCGACCCATGACTTCGGGAAGAACACCTGGCACTCGCTGGAGCTGACCCGGCGGCTGGCGGAACTGGCCGACACCGGATGGCCGGTGCTGGTGGCGCTGTCGAACAAGGACTTCATCGGGGAGACGCTGGACCTGCCCGTCGACCAGCGTCTCGCGGGGACCCTGGCCGCGACTGCCGTGTCGGCGTGGCTGGGGGCGCGGGTGTTCCGGGCCCACGATGTCGCCGAGACTCGGCAGGTGTTGGACATGGTCGCCTCGATCCGCGGGGACCGGCCCCCCGCACGCGCTCTCCGCGGCCTCGCCTGAGCGCCCCCGCCCCCCTGCGGTTGCCCCCCTGCGGTTGCCTTGTAGACGGGGCAGATGCACCGTCAACAAGGCAAATCTCCCGCGCCAACGGTGCGCCTGCCCCGTCTACAAGGCAAGCGCGGCGAGCCCGGCGGCAGGTTACGACAGCCAGGCGGTCATCCGCTCCAGGCACTGCCTGATCTGGTCGACCGGCACGTGCTCGCCTTGTGAGTGGGCGACCTCGGGGTCGCCCGGGCCGTAGTTGACCGCGGGTACGCCGAGGGCGCTGAACCGGGCGACATCGGTCCAGCCGAACTTCGGGTTGACACTCCCCCCGACCGCCGCCACGAACGCCTGCGCGGCGGGCCGGTCCAGGCCCGGCTGCGCGGCCGGTGAGCGATCGGTCACCGTGACCGGGAAACCGTCGAACACGTCGCGCAGGTGGTTCTCGGCCTCCTCCAGCGTCCGGTCGGGCGCGAACCGGTAGTTCACCGTCACGGTGCAGGCATCCGGGATGACGTTTCCGGCGACCCCACCGCGGATGCCGACGGCGTTCAGCCCCTCCCGGAACCGGAGCCCGTCCACGACGGGCTCCCGGGGCCGGTAGTCCCGCAGCCGCTGCAGCACCTCCCCGGCCGCATGGACGGCGTTGCTGCCGTTCCACCACCGCGCACTGTGGGCGCGGGTCCCGGCAACGGCGACCTCCACCCGCAGGCTGCCCTGACAGCCCGCCTCGATCGCGCCGTTCGTCGGCTCCATCACCACGGCCAGGTCACCGTCGAGCACCTCCGGGCGGACACCGGCCAGCATCTTCAGCCCGTTGCGTGCTTCCTCCACCTCCTCGGCCTCGTACCACACGTACGTGACGTCCCGGCTGGGCTCCCGCAGGGCCGCGGCCAGCTTCAGCGCGACGGCCACCCCGCCCTTCATGTCGCACGACCCGAGGCCGTGGAGCAGGTCACCGGTACGGCGGCTGGGCAGGTTCGCGTTGACCGGCACGGTGTCGAGGTGGCCGGCGACGACCACGCGCTCCGGGCGACCCAGCGTCGTACGTGCCACGACGGAGTTCTGTGCCCGCCACACGTCCAGCCACGGGGCAGCCGCACGGAGGGCGGTCTCCACCATGGTCGCGAGGCGATCCTCAGAGCCGCTGACCGACTCCACGTCCACCAGCGCCGCGGTGAGGTCGACGACGTCGGCGTCAAGGTCGAGTCCGCTCATGGCTGCACGAACGCGCAGAACTCGTTGCCCTCAGGGTCGGTCATGATGTACCAGGCGTCCTGTTCGGTCGGTGGCCGCTGCACCGTCGCACCGGCATCGACGAGGGGCTGCACCGCGGCGGTCGTCACATCCCAGTGAATCCGGTTCTTGACCTTCTTCGGCTCCGGAACGGACGCGAAGACCCAGGACTGGAACGGCAGGCCGGGCACGTCCTCCAGCCACCAGCAGTCCTCACCTTCGTCCGCGCCGAGGCCAGCGCCCAGGACATCGGACCACCATCCGGCGACGGCTCGCGGCTCGTGACAGTCCACGTTGATCTCGTACAGGCGGTAGTCGGGTACCTCCGAGCGGACGAACGCGCAGAACTCCCCGTCCTCGGGATCGGCCATGACCGTCCACGGATGCGACCCGCTGTCGAGGATCCTCGCTCCGAGTGCCACCAGCGACTCCACGGACTCACAATGCACATCCAGGTGCACGCGGTGCTTGACCGTCTTACGCTCCGGCACCAGGTTCATCCACACCCGTTGCTCGGACGTGTCGCCGACCAGCGTCCCGGCGGCGTCGTCGGGTTCGAACGTCAGCCCCAGCGCGGTAGCCCAGAACCGGCCGAGCGCGTCGCCTTCCGCGGCGTCGATACACAGGTCCTTGTAGCGCGCCAGTGCCATTGGCTCACCGTACCGGTCCGGGATGACCTGCTCCACTGGGAGGCTGCCCGGCCATTCGGTAGCGTGGAGCCGTGACGAACCCGACCGCAGCCTGGGCCGACGGACTGGCGACGTACGCCGACGATGGAGACCTGCTCGACGTACGTTTCCCGTCCCCGCGTCTGGGAACACCTCCGTCGGCCACTGGTACGTCGGTGCCGGACGATCTGAAGTCGCTGGCCGGCCGGGACGAGGTCCGGCACGTGGACCGGCGGCCGCTGCGCGTGGTCATCGACGACCTGCACACCCCTCCGTCCGATGCCGCGGACGTCTGGCTGAGACTGCACCTGCTCAGCAACCGACTGGTCCCACCTCATGGGTTGAGCATGGAGGGAGTGTTCGGCCTGCTCACCACCGCGGTGTGGACCTCGCTCGGCCCGTGTGCGGTCGAGGGGTTCGAGCACACCAGGCTTCGCGCGGCGACGGGAGGGACCTCGCTGAGCGTGTTCGGCGTGGACAAGTTCCCGCGCATGGTGGACTACGTCGTCCCCTCCGGTGTCCGGATCGCCGACGCCGACCGGGTCCGCTTGGGGGCGCACCTCGCGCCGGGCACCACGGTGATGCACGAGGGCTTCGTCAACTACAACGCCGGCACGCTCGGCGCGTCGATGGTGGAGGGTCGCATCTCTGCCGGCGTGACGGTCGGGGACGGCTCCGACATCGGTGGCGGCGCGTCGATCATGGGCACGCTGTCCGGCGGCGGCAAGGAGACCATCTCCATCGGCCGCAACTGTCTGCTCGGCGCCAACGCGGGGCTGGGGATCTCCCTCGGCGACGACTGCGTGGTTGCCGCCGGGTGTTACGTGACCGCGGGTACCAAGGTGACGCTGCCCGGCGGCTCCACGGTCAAGGCCCGTGATCTCTCCGGCCAGCCGAACTGGCAGTTCTGGCAGAACAGCGTCACCGGCGCGGTGGAGGCCATGCCGCGGGAAGGCGCGGGCAGCACGCTCAACGACGCGCTGCACGCGAACGACTGAGCACTCCGGGGAGCAGGTGAGCACAGCGCCGCGGAACCGTGGCATCGGCAGGACCCGCAAGGTCGTCCTCGCCCTGCTCGCGGTCACCCTGGTCGTCGTGGCCGGGTACGTCGTCGTACGCCGCGGGACGGGGCCGTTGCCCGACCCGGAGGGCTGCACCGCTACCGCGGCCGGTCACACCGTGGCACTGTCGACCGAGCAGGCGGAAAACGCCTCGATCATCGCTGCCGTCGCCGTACGGCGGGGACTACCCGCCCGGGCGATCTCGATCGCGATCGCCACGGCGTACCAGGAGTCGAAGCTGATCAACGTCAAGCACGGGGACCGCGACTCGCTGGGGCTGTTCCAGCAGCGGCCCAGCCAGGGATGGGGCACCGCACAGCAGATCATGAACCCCTACTACTCGGCGGGGAAGTTCTACGACGCGCTGGTCCGGGTCGACGGGTACCAGGACATGCCGATCACCAAGGCCGCCCAGGCGGTGCAGCACTCCGCGTTCCCCGACGCGTACGCCGACCACGCGCGGGACGGCCGCATCGTCGCCAGCACGATGTCCGGGTACAGCCCGGCCGGGTTCACCTGCGTGGTCCACGGCCAGGACCTGCCCGAGCAGTCCCTCCAGGACGACGGGCTGACGCCCCGGGCGAACCGGGTACGCCGGGCCATGGAGCACGCGTTCGGTTCACTGTCGCTCGGCGGGTACGCGCCGGGAGGGGTGAGCAGCGGACACGTGCAGGGCTCCGCGCACTACGAGGGCCGGGCGATCGACGTCTTCTTCCGACCGGTCAACCCCGAGAACCAGCGCCGCGGATGGGTGCTGGCGCACTACCTGGTCGCCAACGCCCGCCGGTTGCACGTCGCGCACGTGATCTTCGACGGCAAGATCTGGTCCGCGGGACGCAAGTCCGAGCAGGGCTGGCGCCATTACGACGTACCGGAGCCGACGAAGGGCAAGAGCGCGGAGACCGTGGCGGTCCTGGAGCACCGGGACCACGTCCACGTCGACGTCTACTGACCCCTGACCCGGCGTACCCCCTCCGCAACGTCCTGCACCGCGGGCGCCGGAGCGCCCCGCGTGCAGGACGTTAGCTGAGCCGGCGTACGGCGGCCTCGACGCGTTCGTCGGAGGCGGTGAACGCGAACCGGACGTACTGGGCACCGTCGGCACCGTAGAAGCTGCCCGGCGCCACCAGGATCCCCCGCTCGGCGAGCCAGGCCACACTGTCCATGCACGGCTCGTCCCGGGTAGCCCACAGGTACAACGCCGCCTCGGAGTGGTCGACCCGGAAACCCGCCTTCTCCACCGCCGACCACAGCAGGCTCCTCCGTGCCAGGTAGCGCTGGCGCTGGGTCTCGATGTGGCTGTCGTCATCCAGAGCGGCCCGCATCGCGGCCTGCACCGGCCCCGGGAGGATCAACCCGGCGTGCTTGCGGACCGCGAGCAGCTCGCCGACCACCGCGGGGTCACCGGCAACGAACCCGGCGCGGTACCCGGCCATCGTGGAGCGCTTGGAGAGCGAGTGCACCGCCAGGACCGAGTCCAGCGAGCCCCCGTTCACGTCCGGGTGCAGCACCGACACCGGCTCGGCGTCCCAGCCGCACTCGTAGTAGCACTCGTCCACGGCGACCACCGCACCGCGCTCCCGGGCCCATCCGACCACCTTGCGCAGGTGCTCCACGGGCAGGACGCGCCCGGTGGGGTTCCCCGGAGTGTTCAGCCACACCAGCGGCACCCGGACCGGCCCGGCGGAGACCGTGGAGTCACTGGCCAGGCACGTCGCGCCGGCCAGCTGCACGCCCACGGCATAGGTGGGGTAGGCCACCCGCGGGATCAGCACCGTCGCACCGGCCCCGATCCCGAGCTGGGTGGGCAGCGCCGCCACGAGCTCCTTGGAGCCGATCGTCGGGAGGACGTTCTCCTCGGTCAGCGGGACCGAGCCGCACCGACGCTGGAGGTAGCCGATGATCGCCGTCCGCAGCTCGGGAGTCCCCCACGTCGAGGGGTAGCCGGGTGAGTCACCGGCAGCGCTCAGCGCCTCCTGCACCACGCGCGGCGTGGGGTCGACCGGGGTTCCGATGGAGAGGTCCACGATGCCGTCGGGGTGCTCCGCGGCCTGCTGCTTGTACGGCGCCAACTGGTCCCAGGGGAACTCCGGCAGCCGGGAGGACACGGGGGTGGTCACGTTCGCCTCGCTAGCCTGCGTCGGCGTTCTGGGGAGGAAGGGCAGCGATCATCGGATGGTCCCTGTCCACGACCCCCAGCCGGGCAGCGCCACCGGGAGACCCCAGGTCGTCGAAGAACTCGACGTTGGCGTCGTAGTAGTCCTTCCACTGCTCCGGAGTGTCGTCCTCGTAGTAGATGGCCTCCACCGGGCACACCGGCTCACACGCCCCGCAGTCCACGCATTCATCGGGGTGGATGTAGAGCATCCGGGCACCCTCGTAGATGCAGTCCACCGGACACTCGTCGACGCATCCCCTGTCCTTCACGTCGACGCAGGGCTGCGCGATGACGTAGGTCACGCTGGTCCTCCTCGGGTGTGGGCTGTTACAAACGTACTGGAGCGGTTTCACTGCTCCCGGACGGGGTTGGCAGGGATTCGCACCGGAGGAGGACCCTTATGCCACTGCACCCAGGGCTCGTCGGCCGACGCGTGATCGTACGCCGAGTGGTACCGGGCCAGAGCGGCCTCAGCGGCGGTCCGGCCATGACCGACGTACTGGGCATCCTCGAACACTGGGGGGAGGAGTCGCTGCAGGTACGTCGCGGCGACGGCGAGGTCGTGGACATCCCGCTGGACGAGGTGGTCACCGGCAAGGAGATCCCCCCGCCCCCGTCATCGCGCCGGCGCGGCTGACGACGCCTCACCGCCGGCCGCACACCACCTTCGACAGGGGCCGGTACGTCGAGTGCAGCGAGACCGTGCGCACCTCACTGCCGTCCTTGGACACGGTCTGGGTCATGTCGACCTCGAACCCCGGCTCGCCCGGGCGGGGACGGCACTGTTTCCCGCTGCGATGCTCGGTCTCGGGGCGGGTCTTGTTGTAGGGGTCGGACACGTCGATGTCCACGTCCCCCTGCTTGGTGCCCCACAGGTCCACCACCAACGTGCCGCCATCGGCTCCCTGTTCCAGCGCAGCGTGGACGTAGACGCCGGTGTCGGCCTCGTTGCGCAGCACCAGGTCCTGCCCACCGGTCACCACCCGGGCGTCCAGGCCGACGGGCAGTCGCGGGTCATGGTGGACGGGTGCGGCGACCTCGACCGGGACGAGACCGGCCCGCATCGACGCGGCATAGGTCGCGGTCGCCACCAGGGAGAGCGTGTCGGAGTCGAGGTAGGTGTCCACCCGCGACAAGAAGCTGAAGTTGTGGCCGGGCCGGATCACGGCCCCGTTGAGCTGGCTGGCCGCCTTCGCCACGCCGGGAAGGTACGCCGAGTCCGCCGGCAGCGGCACCCCGGCCTCGGCAAGCCGTTCATCGATACCGAGGTCACGGAGGTCGGCAGCGGTCACGTCCGGGCGCACCTTCTGCACCTCCACGGTGGCGTGCCGGGACGTGCGGCCCACGGCTCGCATGACCGCCTCGGCCCAGCTCGACGAGGTGACGCTCACGCCGTCCTTGCCGTCGACGACGACCGGGTGGCCGTCCCGCCAGGTCAGGCGCGCATCTTCGGCCTTGTTCGGAAGGTCGGCCAGCAGGTCATGCGAGCGCTGGTACAGCTTCTTGGCGTTGACCGCCAGGTGGAGCTGGCCCAGATGCACCCGTGCCCGCAGCGCCGGACCGAACACCGACGGTTTCACCTTCACCGTGGCGTCGCCGACGTCGATCGTCACCGGCTTCTTCAGGGCCGGGGCGGCCACGTTGTCCGCGAACTGTTGCGCCTCGGCGCTGGTCACCACCGGCGAGACCGGCTGGAACGCGAGTCGCACCCGCTGCTTTCCCTCCAGCACGGCGGCCTTGATCCGCTGCACGGTCTTGTTCAGATCCAGTGCATGTCCCGGGGTGCCGGGCTGGACCGACGCGTTGCCGCCGGTGAACGTGACCGTGGCCTGCTCGGGCTTACTGCGCAACTTCTCCGAGACCGGCTCCAGAGCCCGCACCAGCGTTGGCTGCCGCACCTGCAGAACGGGGGCCACTTTGGAGCCGCCCAGCACGACCTTGACCATATGGCGAGGGTCCCAGTCGTTCCCCCCCATGACCGCATCCATGGTGGCGGACACGTCCAGCCGGAGCCCGGCCCGGTACGGCGTGATCGTGAACCGGTGTTCCCCGGAGACGAGCACGATCTCCTTGCGCAGGTCCTTGCCGAGCGTGTGCTGGAGCTTGGCGGCCGCCTCGGGACGGCTGAGACTGCCGATGTCGATCCCGGCGACCCGGGTACGGGCCGGCACCTTGTCGCCGGTCGCGACGTACCCGACGGCGTAGATTGCGGCAAATGCCATGACGAACAGCACGACGAACAACATCAGGAAACGCAGGTCATGGGTACGCGGCAGGTCGTCGACGTACACGCGCTTGGGGCGGCGCAGCCCGATCATCGGCCCGCTCCCTTCCCGCCCCACGCGGCGGTGACCACGACCAGGATGGCCCCGCCGTACAAGAACACCTGGCCCAGCCAGTCCGCCGCCAGCAAGAAGTCACCGCCCGGACCCTTCTCCAGCAGCAGCCCGAGGCCCACGATCCAGCCGGCGGCCGCACCGCCCCCGGCCACGCGGGAGTAGAGCCGGGCCACCAGGGGCAGGCTCACCGCGGACAGCAGCGCCAGAACCAGTCCCCAGGGCACGGTGACGCCGTCCGTGGGGCGCCACGCCATCCGATGGACCAACGACGCGAAGACCACAGCAACAAATCCTGCCGCAGCCGCCAGGACCAGAGCGAGTATGACGGCGACCCCCCGGCCGCGTGTCGGCGCGGGCGGCCGTGCCGGGGTGTGGGGGGAACTCACCCGCTCGCGAGCACGCCGGCGAACAGGTCGGACTCCTTCCCGGTGGCGGGGTCCGGGTGCGGACGGCCCTTGACCAACCGGTAGGACTCGACTCCCCAGACCGCCCGCCCGAGGTTGTTCGACAGGGCGAAGAACCGCCCTTCCATCGAGATCTGGGTGGCATGGGCTCGCATGGCGGCCATCTTCGCCTCCACGTAGTCACCGCCGTCGATGGTGGCGGTCAGATACCGCTCCGGCACCACGAACCGGGGCAGCGGACCGTCGGGGTCCATCCCTTCGAAGGTCGTCTGGTCCCCGCTGTCGCGGAGCCGACGCAGGCCGTCGCGCATCCGTTCCTCCGACATCCCGGTCCAGTACACCTTCGCCACATCCCATGCCTCCCCCAGGTCGGGACGGTACGACGGTGCGGCGGCCAGCAGGGCGCCGTACATCGCGACCCGGTGTGCCTGGATGTGGTCCGGGTGGCCGTAGCCGCCGAACTCGTCGTAGGTGAGGAGAACCTGCGGCCGGACCTCGCGGATGATCTCCACCAGCAGCGTGCTCGCCTCGGTGAGGTCCGCCCGCCAGAACGTCTGGGCCCCCACGTCCGGGGGCACCGCAGCACTGCCGTCCTCGGCGTAGACCATGCCGCTGTCGCGGTACCGCCCGGCGCCGCCCAGGAACCGGTGGTCGGTGACCCCCAGCTCCTTCATCGCCTGCTCGAGCTCCCCGATCCGGTGCTGGCCGAGCCCGTCCTCCTGATCGGAGGCCAGGTGGGCCAGGGAGTCGACCAGGACCTCACCCTCTTCGCCCAGGGTGCAGGTGACCAGTGTGACCTGCGCGCCCTCATCGGCGTACTTGGCCATCGTCGCCCCGTTACCGATGGACTCATCGTCAGGATGGGCGTGGACCAAGAGCATGCGTCGGTCCGCTCGGTCCGCGAGGTTTCCTTCGGCCATGGGGCACAGCCTACGACCTGCTCTCTGCCGTGGAGGGGAGGCCGATCACTCGGGGTCGATACGGGCGACCGCGCCGGTGGTGGGGTCCTTGACCTCCACGACGGCGTCGAGATCCTCCACCAGCTCGTTGATCTCCTCCGGAGGGGCGTTGGAGTGGACCACGTGCACGAAGTCCTCGGGGTTGTCCTCCGACGCGTGCTCCCGCTCCACGCCGGCGTCATAGCCGGCGGTGCTGAGCAACTGCGCGAGGGATTCGGCGTCCGATGCGTCGTGGAACGTCACTCGTGCGGTCATCACCCCTACTGTGCCACCTCGCACCGGTGCATTCACACCCCCGCCACGCCGTACCCGGGTGCTATGGCAGCAGTTCGTTGTCAGCCGCGCCCGTATACAACAAACTGCTGCCACAGCACGATGCGTGGGGCGTGTCACATGCCCCTGCGGGGGTATGGCGCATCGTCCGGCGATATGGTCAGAATGCTCACAGACAGGAAGTGCGCCAGTTGGGGGCACCGGAGGAGGTCTGAGGTTGTCAACGGGAGTTCTGGGGCCGGGACGGGCCCGGGTCGAGGGCCGGACGCTGCGGAGGGACCGCTGGTGGGTGATGCCCGCGGCGTACGGCGGGACGCTCGCGATCGTGGGTATCTACCTCGCCTACGCGGTGTTCGTGAACAACAACTACTACTGGGAGCCGTACCTCTCACCGATGTACGCCCCTTGTCTGCCGACCAACTGCGCTGCCGGGAGCGGCTACAACATCTTCCCCAGCATCGCCCCGGTCACGCCCGCGCTGATCGTGATCATCTTCCCGGCCGGGCTGCGGGCCACCTGTTACTACTACCGCAAGGCCTACTACCGCTCGTTCTTCTTCTCCCCGCCCGCGTGCGGTGTCGCCGAGCCGGCCAAGCGGTACAAGGGCGAGAGCAAGTTCCCGTTGATCGTGCAGAACGTGCACCGGTACTTCTTCTACATCACCTTGATCTTCAACGCGTTGCTGACCTACGACGCGGTGCTGGCGTTCCGGGACCACGACGGCAACTGGGGCCACGCCGGGTTGGGAACCCTGATCCTGTGCATCAACGCCATCCTGCTGTGGCTGTACAACGCCTCCTGCCACTCCTGCCGGCACGCGATCGGCGGCCGGCTGCGGCACTTCTCCAAGCATCCGATCCGCTACAAGCTGTGGAGCCTGGCTACACCCCTGAACGCCAAACACGGCCAGATCGCGTGGGCGTCGCTGGTGTTCGTAGCGCTGACCGATCTGTATATCCGCCTCGTCGCCGGAGGCGCGATCACCGATGTGAGGTTCTTCTAGATGACTGAGACGCACGGACCAGACCCCTCGCGGCACCCGATGACCGGGAATGTGACCGATCCGGACGCCCCGAGTGGCCCGCATGGCTACGAGACCCATGAGTACGACGTGCTCGTCATCGGCGCCGGCGGCTCCGGCCTGCGCGCGGCGATCGCGGCCCAGGAGGCCGGCGCCAAGGTCGCGGTGATCTGCAAGTCGCTGCTGGGGAAGGCCCATACCGTGATGGCCGAGGGGGGTATCGCGGCCTCGCTGGGCAACCTGTGGCCGGACGACAACTGGAAGGTGCACTTCCGCGACACGATGCACGGCGGAAAGATGCTCAACAACTGGCGGATGGCGCAGTTGCACGCCCAGGAGGCACCGGAACGGGTGCTGGAGCTGGAGGACTGGGGCGCGCTGTTCGACCGCACCGACGAAGGGTTGATCTCCCAACGCGACTTCGGGGGCCACCGGTACGCCCGGCTCGCCCACGTCGGCGACCGCACCGGCCTGGAGATGCTGCGCACCCTCCAACAACAGGCCGTGTCCCTGGGCATCGACGTGTTCATGGAGTGCACTGTCACCGAGCTGTTCAAGGACGGAAACCGCATCGCCGGCGCCTTCGCCTACTGGCGTGACACCGGCCGGTTCCTGGTCTTCTCCAGCTCCACGCTGATCCTGGCCACCGGCGGTATCGGCAAGTCCTACCAGGTCACGTCGAACTCGTGGGAGTGCACCGGGGACGGGTTCGGGCTGGCACTGCGTGCCGGCGCCGCCCTGATGAACATGGAGTTCGTGCAACTGCACCCGACCGGGATGGCGTGGCCGCCCTCGGTGCGCGGCCTGCTGGTCACCGAGTCCGTCCGCGGCGACGGCGGGGTGCTGCGCAACTCCGAGGGCAAGCGGTTCATGTTCAACTACGTCACCGACTACTTCAAGGCCGAGACCGCCGACACGGAGGAAGAGGCCGACCGGTGGTACGAGGACAAGAAGAACAACCGTCGTCCCCCCGAGTTGCTGCCGCGCGACGAAGTGGCTCGCGCGATCAACTCTGAGGTCAAGGCCGGTCGTGGCTCCCCGCACGGCGGGGTGTTCCTCGACATCGCCAGCCGGCGTACCCCGGAGTTCATCCAACGACGGCTGCCGTCGATGTATCACCAGTTCATGGAGCTGGCCGACGTCGACATCACCAAGGAGCCGATGGAGGTCGGCCCCACGTGTCACTACGTCATGGGCGGGGTCGAGGTCGATCCCGACACCCAGGCTTCCAGCACGGTGGAGGGCCTGTACGCCGTCGGCGAGGTGTCCGGCGGGATGCACGGGTCGAACCGGCTGGGCGGCAACTCCCTGGGTGACCTGCTCGTGTTCGGCGCGCGCGCCGGTGTCGACGCGGCGGCGGCAGCGGAGCAGATGAAGAACAACCGGCCACAGATCTCCGACGCCGACGTGACCGCCGCCGCGAAGAACGCACTGACCCCGTTCGAGGAAGAAGGCGGGGAGAACCCGTACACGATCCAGCACGATCTGCAGCAGACGATGCAGAACCTCGTCGGGATCGTGCGCACCGCCGAGGAGCTCACCCAGGCGCTGGAGGACCTCAAGGCACTCAAGGAGCGGGTCGCGCACCTCGAGGTCGAGGGCAACCGGCAGTACAACCCCGGCTGGCACCTCGCGATCGACCTGCGCAACATGCTGATGGTGTCGGAGTGCATCGCCACTGCCGCTCTGCAACGGAGGGAGTCCCGCGGTGGCCACACCCGCGACGACTTCCCGCAGCCGGACCCCGAGTGGGGCAAGAAGAACATCATCTTGACCTTGGACGCCCACGGCGACCTGCACTCAGAAACCAAACCGCTGCCGGTCATGCCGGACGAACTCAAGCAGCTATTCGAGGAGGACTAAGTGGGTTACGACCTCAGCATGCGCGTCTGGCGTGGTGATGCCGACGGCGGCGAGCTGCAGGACTTCACCGTCCCGGTCGAGGACGGCGAGGTGGTGCTCGACGCCGTCCACCGGCTGCAGGCCACCCAAGCCGGGGACCTCGCCGTACGGTGGAACTGCAAAGCGGGCAAGTGTGGGTCGTGCAGCGCCGAGATCAACGGCCGGCCGAAGTTGATGTGCATGACGCGGCTGTCGGACTTCCAGCAGGACGAGACCATCACCGTCACACCGATGCGGACGTTCCCGGTGATCCGCGACCTGGTCACCGACGTGTCCTACAACTTCGAGAAGGCCAAGCAGGTGCCCGCGGTGTCACTCGGTCCCCGCGACGCCGACGGCAAGCGCCGGATGTCGCAGTCGGAGGTCACCCGCGGCCAGGAGTTCCGCAAGTGCATCGAGTGCTTCTTGTGTCAGGACGTCTGCCACGTGATCCG
>CAYLOC010000013.1:0-27252 GCA_964385195.1 uncultured Nocardioidaceae bacterium | reverse complement strand
TCGATGCGCCTCCGAGGATGAGCTTCACGATGCTGGCGTCCCAGATCGCGCCGGCCTGATGCTCGGACCACTTATCGCGCGCCTGCGCGAGCGACTGCAAGACCGGCAGCGTGGTGATTCCGGTGCCGCCGCCTTCGGCCATCAGTGTCGGCAGCGATGGTAGGGGTGCGAGGTTGCCGATTTCATCGAGTGCGAGTAGCAACGGAGGGTCCAGGCGTGCCCCGGGAGATCGGGCGGCGATCTTGCGGGCGGTCTCGATGAGGTCTTCGACAAATGCCGCCACCAGCGACGCTGACGCGCCTGCGCCGGCCCCGGTGGCGAGCAGGTAGAGGGTGCCGCGCTGGGTGAGGAACTCTTCGGGGTCGAATCCTTCGCCGGGACCGGGGCTGACGGCGTCGAGTACCCGCGGATCGGCTAAGGCGGACAGCGCCAGGGCGACGCCTTGCCAGATCGAGTCTCGGGTTTTCGGGTCGGCGTCGATCATGGATTCCAGGGAGTCGGCCCATCCGGCGGCAGCGTGCGGGTGCGCGGTCAGGATCGCAACGGCCTCTGCGGCGGCAGACGGGTCGAGCGTCCACCGCAAGAGTTCGGCAGGGGACCTGGGCGTCTCTATCGGTCACGCCCCTGAGGGTCACGCAAGGCCACTCCCGCAGCGATCAGATGGTTCCGAACGGTGCCCGCTGAGAACCCCAGGCGCTCACCGACACGTTCGAGCGATTCTCCATCCGCATAACGCTGAACCATGTCGCGCACCTCCGCAGCGGCGCCGTGTATCCCGGGATGCCGTGGGAGCCGAAGGCCGCGTTCCGCGCTCTGGCCGACTACGGGCGCGCCGTGCAAGGACGAGGAGTGCCCAGGACCGGCACGGGGGAGCATAGCGCGAGCATCGGGGACGCTCGCCGACATCCGTGAGGAATGCTCGCGGTTCCGGCGAGGAGGCTCTCGCCCGCATGCTCACAGACGCGGGGGAAGGGGGCGGATTCATGATGTCCAATCGAGTAGGGCGGCTCCGCGGATCGCGAGGTTGATGCCGATGATGAGCAGCAGGATCGAGATTGTTCCTGCGCTGTGTTTCATCAACCACGCACGGAGCCGTTGCAGTCGCTCGGTCATCGTGCTGCCTGCGGCGTGCCTGGCGAGGAGGAGGACGAGGGCGGGCAGCGCCATCACGGTCACATAGCCGGCGAGGACGATGGCCTGCTCTGTCCCCGCGAGGTCCGAAGCGCCGATGATGCCGATCGCGGCGAGATACGGCAACATCGTCGCTACCTCGATCGTCCCGGCGGCCAGAGCCAGACCGATCGTCGCCGACGTGCGCGGGCTGCGGGCTCCCATGCGCTCCGCCCACGAGGGACGGTCTGCTTCTCCCCGGGCTTCGCGTGTCGTCTGGACCCGTTTCGGCTCCAGCATGAAGCTCGCCACGATCGATGCCGCCCCGGCGCCCACGAGTGTGTATCCGCCGGCATCCGTGGTGAAGAATGCCGCAATGTCGTTCCCGATCGAGTCGATCGCCATCCGCACACCGAGGAGCAGGGCCGCGCCGACGATGAAGTAGAAGGCGCTGAGCGTCGCGAGGTACAGCACGACGTTGAAAGCGGTGCGCCGGGTATCGAGCATGAGCCACAGGGGGATCACCAAGGTGCCGATGCTCGTGCTGTCCAGGAGGGCGATCCCCGCCAGTGTCAGCAATGTCGCCATGTCCATGGGGCCTCACCTCGCGACGGCGGTCTCGATCAGCACGATCGTGCTAACCGAAAAGTAGCACAATCGTGCTAAGTTCTGTGCCATGGCAGGGGCGGAGCAGCGAGCGCAGCGGCGGGAGGCCATCGCCCGGGCCACGTGGGCCGTGCTCATGCGCGACGGGGTCCGCGGTGCTTCGGTGCGCGCTGTTCTTGCAGAAGCGAAGATGACGTCCGGGGCCATGCGGTACTACTTCCGCAGCCATGACGAGCTACTCACCTTTGCTGCCGAGCACATCCTCGAGCAGTCCGCCGCCAGAGTCCGAGAGCGGCTCGCCGATGAGGGGCTGTCAGGCCGGGAGCGTGTGCGGGCAGTCGTCGGGGAGATCCTCCCCCTGGACGCAGCCCGTGCAACCGAGATCACCGTGTTCGCGAGACTCGCCGAGGTGGACGATACGAGCGGCCGTGGCAAGCGAGCGCGCGAATCTGCATATCGCGGATGCCGGGCGCTGGCGGAGTTCGCCGTCGCCGAGCTCTCCGCGCCGGGAAGGCGGGCGGATCCGTCCCGGCTCAGCGACCGGCACAGACGCCTCGCGGAGTGGTTCCATCTCGGCATCGACGGGCTCGCGTACCAGTTCGTTCTCTACCCGGGGCTACTCTCCCATGAGGACGTTGCCGCCGCCTTGGACACTCTTGCCGATCTCTTGGAACAAAACATCCGCTGCTCAGGCGGGCCTGGGGAAGCGGACGAGCAATGAGCAGCTCGCGGGTCTCACCGCGAGAGATCGGCTTGCAAGCCTTATCAGACCAGGGCCGAGGACGTGGAGGGGATTGCAGAGCACGACACGGTCAGGATGCGTGGTTTGTGCCCACCTGGGGGATGTCGATGTGCTCGACGAGCCGAGCACGGCGGTGTGGTCCCAGGCTGGTTCGACGACAGCGTGCGACAGAGCAGGCACGAGCGCTTCGGGAAGGAACGCGACGTCAGACACCCCTTCTTGCACCGAGACCCTTCTTCTACCGAGGCTCGCGCCTGTCTGCCTCAGCAACACGCCCCCGACCTGCGGAATCTCTAAGAGTGACTCGTCATCGCTGACGGCCCTGGGTGTCACGCAAAGCCACTCCCACGATGATCAGATGGTTCCGAACTGTGCCAGTTGAGAACCCCAGGCGCCTTCCGACGCGTTCGAGCGACTCTCCGTCCTGGTAGTGCCGAGCCATCTCTCGAACCTCGGCCGGAGAAGGAGCAGTCCCGCGGATGCGGACGCCTCGCTCCCGGAGAAGCGATGCTAGCCGGTGACGGTTCAGGCCGACATCGTTCGCGATCGCGCGGAGAGTCTCCCCAGCGCGGTACCGTGCCTCAGCAGAGTCGAGCGCCTCGACACTGACTCTGCGCTGAGCGCTGACCGGTGCCAGCCGGGGTTGGACAGCACGCGCTGCACGAGTGCGGATCGTTCCGTGCAGCGATCCCATGCGGACGAGCGAAGGGGCGGGTTTCGACAAGCCTCCCGCTAAGTCCACACAGAGAGACCGCAGGTCAGGCGCGGTTTCGGCTGGGGGGAGTCGGGGGGTCCACAAAGTCATCGTCGAGGCAACCATCGCGGCCACTGGCACCGGCACCCCGTTCTGGGAGAAGCCGTACCCAAAAACCAAGGAGCCCCGCCGACTGGCGATCTCGGCCGATCTGGCGCGCGCCATCGACCCACTGGCCACCCGTCGGTCGCTGGATGCCGGCGACCGGCTGTTCGCCCGTCACACCGGCCGGATCCGCAGCCGTGGCAAGGTGCACCGCACGCCCGCCTGGCCGACCGGCCCCCGGGTCTCGCGCAATCACTTCCGGGACGTGTGGCGTCGCGCATGCCGCCGGGCCGGTGTGCCCGAGCTACGGTTGCACGACCTGCGTGCAAACCAACATCTCCTGGCTGCTGGCCGGCGGTGCGAACATCGCCGTGGTGGATGGAACGGGCTGGCCATACCCAGATGGCTGACGCCGACGACCGCACACTCTCCGCCCTTGATGCGGTTCGGCGCGGCCGCAGGACCGCATGAGATCGTTGCCGGGGGTGGGTCAGGTGCTGGTCGCCAGCTAAGTGTTCGGTGTTCGGTCTTGATCGAACACCGAACACCTGTGATGATGGAGGTATGGACACCGAGGCTCTCGTGGTCGACGCCTTCGCGCAGTTGGGGATCCAAGCTCGGCTGCACGTCGGCGCGCCCGGATCCGATGTCGATCTTGTACTGGACCCGGACGGTGTTGGGGTCGAGGTTCGGGTCAAGCATCGCTCGCTGGTCACAGATGACGTGGCGGAGCGGCTGGTTGCGAAGACAGCTCTGGCATCCAAGACCCTGCTCGTCGTCGCCGACCGGGTGACTGATGCGGCTCGTAAGGTGCTGACGTCGCAGTGCGGCGGCTATCTGGACTTACGTGGACGGCTGGCGCTGCGAACGAACCGATTGGTGCTCGATGTCGCCGTCGAGCCCGTCAAGGAACGCGCCGTGCGGTCTGCCGCGCTCAGCGGCAAAGCGGGGATCGAAGTCGCCACCGCACTCTTGATGCGGCCCGCACGACCCATTGCGGTGAGGGCGCTGGCGCGTGAGTTGGGCCGCGCCCCGAGCACGGTTTCAGACGTTCTTGCCGCCCTTCGACGCGATGGTCTCATCGACGCGAAGAACAATGTGAGGGGTATCGACTTGTTCTGGCAGGTCGCTGACCGCTGGCCCAGCCGGCGCACCTACCTTGCGAATCTGCCGGATCTTGGCGACCCGAGCTTGAGGCAGCCGCTCCGGCTCGGCCTCGACGACGTTGAGCACGGACCGGGGTGGGCGTTGACCGACTCCGCAGCGGCCGTCGCATACGGCGCGCCCGTGGCTTTCCGATCAGGTGAGGTGCTCGACTTCTTCGTGCCCGACGGGTCGATCCTCCGGCGGGCCACCACCCTGCTCGGCGCAGTGGCGTCGGCGTCGCAGGCGCAGGCTACGGTGCGGGTTGCGCCGGTGCCAGCCGCGGTGTGGCAACGGGTCGATGTGGGTAACAACTCCGCGCCGTGGCCGGTCACGCACCCAGTGTTCGTCGCACTCGATCTCGCCCAGGACGTTGGCCGGGGTCGGGAGATTCTTGATGCCTGGACATCCGGCGGCTGGTGGACCCGTGTCTGGTAGCCGCGTGACCTTCATCGGCGACGCGATGGCTTCGGTCGTGCAAGGCGTCGCCGAAGTCTGCACGCTCATCGGCCAGCCGCCCGTCATCGTCGGTGGCCTTGCGGTGCTGTCACGGCTGTCCAGCCCGTATCGCGCCACGGTCGACCTCGACGTTGTCGACCGCCAACTCGGCGAGGTTCCCCAGCTTGAAGTGCTTCGAGCCGCACATGGGGCCGAGCCGGTCGATCCCTCAGCAGTTCTGTTACCGACACGATACGGGACGGTGAAGGTTGACCTGCTTGAAGTCCGCCAGGTCGAGCTCGATGAGCCCAGCGACGACCCCGGCGACCGTCTTTACGCTTCTGCTCACGCGTGGGCCAACGACACTGCCACCGATCTAACGATCGAGGTGGTTCGCTCCAGCCGAGACCACGTCGAGGTCACTGCGCCGGTGGCCGAACCCGGACCGCTGATCGCGATGAAGCTCCAGGCGGTGATGAACCGCTCGGCGCAGAAACAAGGCACGGACTTGCAAGACATCGTCCGCCTCACGTTCGACGAAGCCACCCGCCCGACCGCGCTGGCCCAGATTTCTGGCGTCGATGTCTCGATCGCGCGCGACATCGCGCTCCACGTCGACTTGTGGTTCGTGCGCAAGCGTCAGCAGGCGCTTCAATGGATCCGTGGCGCCGGTGGTGACGACGTCGTCTCCGACGACCTGGACCTCGTCGCAGAGTTGCTCAACGCTGCCGCGCAGCGTTACGGGTAGTGCGCGCTGACCCTTTCCGCGGTTGCCGCGCAGCCCCACCGCTGCGGGGAGCGTGCCTGACGCGTCTGCATTACCACTGGCTCCCACGCGTCTTGAACCCGCGCCATGGAATCCGCGGTTGATCAGGGACGGCGGCGGATCATCGGAGACGAAGTTCACCGCCTGCACCACCCGCCGTCCCGGCACCAGGTCCACGAACCGTAGGGGCCGCCCGGCCTGGCGTCGTACCGATCAAACCGTCCGGTCACCCCCTCCGGCGGCAACCAGTGGCCAGCGCGGCGGGGCCAATGAGCGCCTCGTAGGTCCGCTCGGGTGTCGCCGCGATCAAGCGGGAGGCGGTATCAGTGCGTGTCATCGGTTCAGGGTACGGCGCAGGGCGCACAATCCGGCTGTTGCCAGGGAGGCCGCGCACCCGACATACTTCTGGGATGGGCGCGGCCGCGCGTTACCGACAGGACAGCGGCGTTGTTGTTCGTGACGGCGTGCGGATCGGCTACGACGTGTACGGCGACGGGCCAGCCACGGTGTTGTTGCTGCCGGCCTGGTCCTTGATCGACTCCCGCATCTGGCGGATGCAGGTGCCCTACCTGGCCCGGCATTTCCGAGTCGTCACGTTCGACCCTCGCGGGAACGGGCGGTCTGATCGCCCCACCGGTGCTGCGGCGTACGCCGACGACCAGTTCGCTGCCGACGCGATCGGCGTACTCGACGCCACTCACACCGACCAGGCGGTCCTGGCGGGGCTGTCGGCCGGAGCGCGGTGGGCGCTCCAGGTCGCCGCCGAGCACCCGGCGCGTGTCCTCGGCTTGTTCGCAATCGACCCGGCTGTGACTTTCACGACCGCGGACCGGGATGGCAGGTTGGCCGCGTTCGAGGCGTCCTACACCGGCACTGGCTGGCGGGACATGTACAACCGACAATGCTGGCTGGAAGGTGACTTCGACGGGTTCCGGGAGGCCTTCACCCGGCAGGTGTTCGTCGAGCCGCATTCGAGCAAACCGATCGAGGACTGCCTGGAGTTCCAGGACGGGGTGACCCCGCAGATGCTGGTCGACACCGTGTACGGGAGGCTCGGCGTGCACGGGTCGCGGTACCGGCCGGTCGCTCCCGTCTGCGCCCGGGTACGTTGCCCGGTGCAGGTGGTGCACGGCAGCGACGACGCGATCGCCTCACCGGACGCCGGACGCAGGCTCGCGGAACTGACCGGAGGATCCTTCACGTTGCTGGAGGGCAGCGGACACTCGCCGAACGCCCGGTCGCCGGTCCGGGTCAACCTGATGCTGCGGGAGTTCGTGGAAGAGGTCGCCTCGTGCGCGCCACGCCCGACCGGTCGCAGCAGGAGCCGTCCTCGACATGGTCCGCGGGTGCTGTACTCGTCCTCGCCGATCGGGCTCGGGCATGCCCGCCGCGACATCGCCGTTGCCGCCGAGCTCCGTCGGCACCACCCCGACGTCGAGGTGGACTGGCTCGCCCAGCCTCCGGTGAGCACGGCGCTCGCGGCGGCGGGGGAGCGCGTCCACCCCGCGTCGGGTGCGCTGGCCAGCGAATCTGACCACGTGGAGTCCGAGTCCGGTGAGCACGACCTGCATGTGTTCGAGGCGTACCGGAGGATGGACGACATCCTGCTGCACAACTTCCACGTCTTCCACGATGTCCTCGACGAGGAGCGCTACGACGTCGTGGTCGGTGATGAGGCGTGGGACCTGGACTACTTCCTGCACGAGAATTCGCGGCTGAAGCGGTTCGGGTTCGCGTGGTTCACCGACTTCGTGGGGATGCTGCCGATGGCGGACGGTGGTGCGCGTGAGGCGGCGTTGTGTGCGGACTACAACGCGGACATGATCCGCCAGCGGGAGCGGTACCCCGGGATCCGGGACCGGGCGATCTTCGTGGGCCGTGCCGACGACGTCGTCCCGGGGTCCTTCGGCCCCGGGCTTCCCGACATCCGCGAGTGGACCACCCAGCAGTTCCGGTTCGCCGGCTACGTGACCGGTTTCGTGCCCCCCGGGGAGGAGGAGGTGCATGCCGCCCGGGCCAGGCTGCGGTTGGGTCCGGACGACCGGCTCTGTGTGGTCGCCGTCGGTGGTACGTCGGTCGGTCGACCGCTGCTGGAACGGGTGCTGGACGCGGTTCCGTTGGTGCGGCGTCGTTGCCCGGCCCTGCACTTCCTGGTGGTGACCGGGCCGCGGATCGACCCGGGTTCGCTGCCTCGCCGTCGTGGCGTGCGGATGCGTGGGTACATCCCGGACCTGTACCGGTACCTGGCCGCGTGCGACCTGGCCGTCGTACAGGGCGGACTCACCACCTGCATGGAGCTGGCGGCTTCCGGTACGCCGTTCGTGTACGTCCCGCTGGAGCACCACTTCGAGCAGCAACTGCATGTGCGCCACCGCCTTGAGCAGTACGGCGCCGGCCGCCACCTGGCCTACCACGACGCCTGTGACCCGGAGGTGCTCGCCGACGTCATCTCCACCGAACTGGCCGGGCAACCACCGCCCCGACCGGTGGAAACCGACGGGGCTGCGCGGGCCGCGGAACTGCTGAGCGACCTGCTGTAGCCCGGAACGCGGCCGACTGCTCACTCCGCCGACGGCGTACCCAGGTCTTCGAAGAGGTAGCGGCGGATGGTCGGGGCAATCGCCGCGACGAGGGTGTCCACCTCGGCGGTGGCCATCATCCCGAGCCGCAGCATCGACCGGGTCAGCGCCAGCCCCAGCAGCTGGCTCCCGACGAGGGACACCCGCAGCGCCGCGTCGGAGACCGGCTGCTCGTCGGTGAGCCGGGCCACCACGCGCCGCAGGATCTGGGTGGTGAAGAACTCCCGGAGCAGCCCGCCGCCGGGCTGCTCGGTCGCCGCCGTACGCAACATCCCCAGCAGTGCCGGGCCGGTCTCCGGTGCGTCCCATAACGACACGAACGTGCGGACCAGCCGCTCGGGCACGCCGTCCGGCCCCTCCGCGAAGACGTCCTCGATCAGCCGGTCCGGATGCATCGGGAACTGCAGGGTGGAGAGGAACAGGCCCTCCTTGCTGCCGAAGTAGTGATGGACCAGCGCCGGGTCCACCCCCGCCGCCGCTGCGACCGAGCGCACCGATGTGGCGTCGAAACCCCGGGTGGCGAAGGCCTCCTGCGCTGCAGTGCGAATCTGCTCCCGGGTGTTCGGGCTTCCCGGCCGGCGGCCGGCACGCCGCGGGTGCCGGGTCAACGGGTACGCCGGCGCAGCGTGGCCGCGCCGACCAGCAACGCCAGCATCACCACCCCGGCGACGATTCCCCAGTCCCGCCACAACACCGCGGTCGGATCGGCGTGGGCACCCACCTCCTGGAGTGCCTCGACGGCATAGGTCAACGGCAAGACGTCGCTGATTCCCTTCAGCCAGTCCACCATGTCATCCCGGGCAACGAACAGGCCGCACAGGAGCAACTGCGGGAACGCCACGATCGGCATGAACTGCACGGCCTGGAACTCCGTCTTCGCGAACGCGCTGAAGAAGAGGCCGAGCGCCACGCCCAGCAGGGCGTCGGTCACCGCGATCAGTACCACCAGCCACATGCTGCCCGCGGTCTCCAACCCGAGGACGAACACGGTCATGAGGGTGGCGATCACCGCCTGCACCGCGGCCGCGATACCGAATGCGATCCCGTAGCCGAACAGCAGGTCCGCCTTCCCGATCGGTGTGGTGAACAACCGCTCCAACGTGCCGCTGGTGCGCTCGCGCAGCATCGCGATGCTGGTCACCAGGAACATGACGATGAACGGGAACACGCCCAGCATTACCAGGGCCACCCGGTCGAAGATCAGCCCGTCGAACATGTAGTACAGCAGCACCAGCAACACGATCGGCACTACCAGCATCATCGCGATCGTCTGCCGGTCGTGCAGGAGCTGACGCAGGATACGAGCGCTGGTGCGCAGCGTGATCGAGACCGACATCACGCCACCGCCTGTGCCCGCACGAGCGACAAGAACGCCTGCTCCAGGTCGGAGGTGCCGGTCTGCCGACGTAGCCCCGTGGGGGTGCTGTCGGCCAGGACCGCGCCCTCACGCAGCAGGACCAGTCGGTCGCCACGGTCCGCCTCGTCCATGATGTGGCTGGAGACCAGCAGCGTCACCCCGGCCTCGGCCAGCGCCCGGAACCGGGACCACAGCTCCTCCCGCAGCACCGGGTCCTGCCCCACCGTCGGCTCGTCGAGGACCAGCAGGTCCGGGTCCCCCACCAAAGCGCAGGCCAGCGAACATCGGCTGAGCTGGCCGCCGGACAGGCTTCCCGCCACCTGGTGTGCCTGCTTCTCCAGGCCCACGAGGGGGAGCACGCGGTCGACCGCGTCCAGCGGTGCCGAGCCGTACAGTCCCGCGAAGTACCCGATGTTCTCCGTGACGCTCAGGTCGGTGTAGACGCTCGCGGCCTGGGTGACGTAGCCGATCCGGGAACGGAGGGCGCGGGCCCCGGCCGGGTCACCGAGCACGGTCACCCGGCCTGCAGCGATCTGCTGCACCCCGACCAGGGTCCGCAGCAGGGTGGTCTTACCGCTGCCGCTGGGTCCGACCAGGCTGGTGATGCTGCCGCGTGGGATCTGCACGGAGATGCCGTGCAGGATCGTCGTGCCTCCTCGGCGTACGACGAGGTCGTCAATGTCGACTGCCGGGTCCATCGGGCCCTCCGATCGTAGGCGAACGTAATTCATCATATGATGAATTATGACGGGGACGCAAGCGCTCAATACGATCCTGGTGGTATAAGGTGAGCCTAACCTTGCTTCTGCGACGGAGAGGGCGACGAACCGGAAATGACGAACATCACCGTGACGCATGCGCCCAGTGGTCTCCTGCATGCCACCGTGGTCCGCAGCACGCGGGTGACTCCGCACATGATGCGGGTCACCCTCGGCGGGGCGGACCTGCGGCGGTTCGAACCGCAGGGCTTCGACCAGTGGTTCCGGCTCGCGCTCCCGGTCGGCGACGGGACGCGCTTCGACCGGCTCCCGCAGCGGTTCACGCTGCCGGCCTACCTGCGGTACAAGACGATCCCGAAGGCCACCCGGCCGGAGATCCGCAACTACACGGTGCGGGCGTTCCGGCCCGACCCCGCCGAGCTCGACATCGACTTCGTCATCCACGGCAGCGAGGGAGTGGCCGGCCCCTGGGCGGTGACCGCGCAGCCCGGCGAGGAGGTCGCACTCATCGACCAGGGCTGCGGGTGGCGACCGGTGCCGGCGGACTGGAACCTGCTGGTCACCGACGAGAGCGGGCTCCCCGCGGTCGCCGGAGTCCTGCGGGACATGCCCCGCGACGCGCGCGGGATCGCGCTGATCGAGCTGTTCGACGCCGCCGACCGGCAGCCCACCGAGGAGCCGGAAGGGGTGACGGTGCACTGGCTGGAACGACGGCCGGACGAGCCACCCGGAAGCGCCTGTCTCCCCGCTCTGCGTGAACTCGAGTTCCCCGCCGGCACGCCGTACGCGTTCGCCGTGGGCGAGTCCAGGGTGGCCACCGGCACCCGGCGACACCTCGTCGGCGAGCGCGACATCCCCAAGGACCGCGTCACGTTCTGCGGCTACTGGAAACGCCGCGGCTGACCATTCCGGCGCTTCGCTTCGAGCACGCGGCTACCCTGGCACGGGTCAGCGGTCGGCACGGCCGTCGGCGTACGTCGTGGCGGAGTCGAAATCAGCTTGCGCCGGACCGGTGACCTCGTGTGGGCTAGTGAGGTTGACCGGAAGGGGAGCACATGATCATCGAGGCGCGCGGACTGCGCAAGACGTTCGCGGCGCGCAAGCGCACCGTCGAAGCCGTCCGCGGGGTCGACCTCGACGTGGCGGAGGGCGAGATCGTCGGGTTCCTCGGACCCAACGGAGCAGGCAAGACGACGACACTGCGTATCCTCACGACGCTGTTGGACCCCACCGAGGGCCGGGCGACCGTGGCCGGTCACGATCTGCGCACCGAGGCCAAGGCGGTACGCCGCAACCTCGGCTATGTCAGCCAGGCCGGCGGCGCCGCTCCGGAGGCCAAGGTCGCGGAGGAGCTGGAGTACCAGGCGCGGTTCTACGGCGTCCCGCATGCCGAGGCCGTCCGGCGTACCGGCGACCTCCTGGAGCGGATGGACCTGTCCGGCTTGGGGGACCGCCCGGTGAAGACGCTTTCCGGTGGCCAACGGCGGCGTCTGGACATCGCGCTCGGACTCATCCACCAGCCGCCGCTGGTGTTCCTCGACGAGCCGACGACGGGGCTGGACCCGCAGAGCCGCAGCAACATGTGGGAGCACATCGCGCGGCTGCGCCGCGACCTCGGTACGACGGTGTTCCTCACCACCCACTACCTCGACGAGGCCGACGCCTTGTGTGACCGGATCTATGTGATCGACGCCGGCGAGATCGCCGCCCAGGGCACCCCGGATGAGCTGAAGAGCTCGGTGTCGGGGGACCTGGTGCGCGTCGAGGTGGAGTCCGCGGTCGACAAGGCCCAGCGGGTTGCCGCGGACCAGCCGCAGGCCACCGAGGTGGAGGTCGTGGACAACGTTGTGACGTTCCGGGTGCCGAAGGGGGACCGGGCGGTGGTGGCGCTGCTGCGTGAGCTCGACGCCGCGGGGATCGCGCTGGAGTCGCTGCAGGTGCAGCGGCCGACGCTTGACGACGTGTTCTTGAACCTCACCGGTCGCTCGTTGCGCGATGAGTAGGCAAGCAAGGGAGAACCATGAACGTATTTCGTGACGCCGGGCTGGTGTTCAGCCGGGCGATGCGCATCAGCCTGCGCAACCCCGCGTGGCTGGTGATCGGGCTGGCGCAGCCGGTGCTGTACCTGTGCCTGTTCGGACCGCTGCTGGAGAAGATCGCCGACATCCCCGGGTTCCCACCCGGCAGCGCCTGGCAGGTGTTCGTGCCGGGAATGATGGTGCTGCTGGGCCTGTTCGGGTCGGCATTCGTCGGGTTCGCGCTGATTGCGGAGTACCGCGCCGGGGTGATCGAGCGGATGCGGGTGACCCCGATGAGCCGGGTGTCGCTGTTGCTGGGCCGGGTGCTGCGTGACGTCGTCGTGCTCCTGGTGCAGGCGGTGATCCTGGTGCTGGTGGCGCTGGCGTTCGGGCTGCGGGCGCCCGTCGACGGCATCATCGTCGGCATCGCGCTGGTCGCCGTGCTCGGGGTGACGATGGCGTCGGTGTCCTACGGGCTGGCGCTGGTGCTGAAGAGCGAGGACGCGTTCGCGCCGCTGCTGAACTCGGTGATGCTGCCGCTGATGCTGCTCTCGGGGATCATGTTGCCGATGAGCCTGGGACCGGACTGGCTGTATGACCTGTCGCGGATCAACCCGCTGTCCTACATCGTCGACGGGGCCCGCTCGGCGTTCCTCGGAGACGTCTCCACCTCGACGTTCGCCGCCGGCATCCTGGTCGCGCTCGGCCTGGCGCTGGCCGCGGTCGCTTTCGGCACCCGGGTTTTCCGCCGGGAGAGCGCCTAGCCCCCTCAGCGTTCGGTCACGCTCTCCGTCGCTCTCCGTCGCCTCCAGTAACGTCCTGCACCCGGCGCGCTATCGCGCGCGCGGTGCAGGACGTTACGAGGGGGCGATGCCGAGACCGCGCCGTCCGGTCGCGTTGAGCTGGTCCGGGGTGAACCGGCCGGCCCAGTCCCGCTCGTAGTGCTCGTCGGGGAAGTCGGCGGGGCTGGAGCCGGTGGTGAACGCGGCCCGCACCGTCTCGACGTACGCCTCGTTGCGCGGGCACCACGGAGCCGCCGGGATGTACATGACGTTGCCCCAGCCCTGTTGGTCTTGCACCGGCGCGACGGAGTGGATCATGTCGCAGTGCCACCACACCGAGTCGCCCGCGCTGATGTCGGGGATGCCGCTCACCGCCTCCAGGAGGAGGGGGTGCCAGCGCTCGCTGACGGGAAACACCTGGCCGAGCCGCACTCCGCACATGTCGTCGTCGGGGACGTCCTCCAGCAGCGGACGCACCATCAGGTAGGCCATCGCCTCGGGGATCGGGACGGTGTGCAGCACACCCTGGTCGTGTGCCATGTCCGACAGCGCCGTCCAGCCCTGGAACGTGCGGAACGCCGAGCACATGGTGCTCCCCGGGTACTGCGGGCCGCTGGTGCGGTACGCCGCGTCCCACGGGTCGTAGTCCTCGACGGTGCCGTCGAACAGGTGCCGGAACGCGCGCTGGTACCCGCTGGTCATCCACAGGTCCAACGTGCCCGGGTCGAGGTGCGGGTTGAGCCCCTGGGAGTCCGTGCCCGGTGGGCGTCGCCGGATCCGGTCGGGGTAGAGGGTGTCCCGGTCGGGGTCGAACCACCGGGTTCCGTCGGACTCGCTGTGCCACTGCTGGTTGAGGAACGCCTGGACGGTGGCCATCCGGTCGCTCTGCCGGGCCTGCATCTGGGCCGGTGACCAGTAGATCGGGTAGATCTCCGGCTTCGAGCCGACGCTGCCGAAGAAGTCGTCACCGGGACCGCGGTAGGCCTCGAAGAACCGGTTCCGCTCGACGTACTCGACGATGTCCTGGTCCCATTCCAGTGCCTGCTCGCGCGGGAAGTGTCCCCGTACGACGAGACAGCCTCGCCGGCGCAGCAGCGCCACGTCATCCGTGGAGACCGTCCCGGCGGCGATGTCGCCGTACGCGATGACCGGCCACGCGGTCCGGTCGCGCTCGTTGGCAGCGCGCACGTCCTCCACCCGCTCGCGGACGCGCCCCTCGACGGCCGCGAACACGTCCTCGACCGACCGCCCCGAGGCCGCGATCCGGCGACGCATCGCCGCCTTGACCGTGCCGATGGCCCCGGGCAGGTCCTCCGGCGGGCTCTCCCAATGCGGCAACGCAGGCAGATCCACGAGACCCCTCTCCGACTTGTCAGAAGTGGAACACGCGATGACGTGCTGTACTTCTGACACGTCAGGTTACACGGCGGCGTCCAGGCCGCGGGCCTTCAGCCGCTCCCGCTGGTTCGGGTTCACCGACGGCCGGAACGGCATGTCCACGACCTCGGCCGGAACCGGCTTGCCGGGGACGTCGGCGTACTCCTCGGGGAGGTGTACCCACAGCTCGGTGCCCAGGGGGGCGAGGCTCACCGGGACGAAGCCCATCGCGATGTTCGTCTCCAGCTCGGGGGAGTACCACGGGGAGGTGACGTAGCCGACCGGGTCGGCGTTCTCCAGCGCCCCGATCAGCCAGAAGTCCGGTGCGTAGTCGGTGATCGGCTTCCCGCCCAGCTTGATCCCTACCAGTTGGTGGGTGTACGGCGGGTTCCCCGCCTCGATCTGGTCCCGCACCTCCTCCAGGCGCTTCTTGCCGATGTAGTCCTCGGTCTTCTTCCGCGGCACCTGGTAGCCGAGGTTGACCTGGAACGGCAGGGTCTCGTTGTCCATGTCCTGGCCCCAGGACAAGATGCCGGCGGCGATCCGTCGGTGGTGCGAGGGCGCGACCACCTTCAGGTTGTACTTCTCCCCGGCCTCCAGCACCGCGTTCCACATCTGCTCGGCGTACAACGTCGCGTTGCGCAGGTAGATCTCGTAGCCCTTCTCGCCGGTGAACCCGGTCTGGGAGACGATCACCTCACACCCGCCGACGGCACCGGCCATCAGCCCGTAGGACGGGATGTCGCGGGCCGCGGGTCCGACGAGGTCGGCCATCAGGTCCGCTGACTTCGGACCCTGTACCTGCACCGGCGCCACGTCGATCTCGTTGATCTCCACGTCGAAGCGGTGCCCGACATTGACCCCCTGCAGCCAGTACATGACATCGGAGTCGGACAGGCTGAACCAGAACTCGTCCTCGGCGATACGCAGCAGTACGGGGTCGTTGAGGATGCCGCCGGCCTCGTTGCACAAGATGACGTAGCGGGCCCGCATCGGCGGGATCTTCCGGGCGCTGCGGGTGATCACGAAGTTCACGAACGACTCCGCGTCCGGCCCCTTGACCTGGATCTGGCGCTCGACGGCCACGTTCCACAGTGTCACGTCGTGGACCAGCGACTCGTACTCCGCCATCATTCCGCCGTCCTCGCGGGAGACGTACCCGCGCGGGTGGTACATGCGGTTGTAGACGGTGGCCCGCCAGCAGCCGGCCTGCATGGACAGCTCCCAGTACGGCGACTTGCGGACCCTCGTGGAGATCAGCATCTCGACCGGTGTGGGGCCGGATTGACGAAGGTTGATGGGTACCTTGCGGTCGCTTTGGTTGACCGACGGAATGTTGTAGCTCATAGGCCACTCCCAACTGTGCAACGGCCGAAGACTCGCCGTAGATTGACTCATATTGTGGAACTAAACTTCCATATTGTGAGTGTAGGATAGGGAGTGAACCCGAGCAAGCAACTCGCGCGGAACGGATCGTGCCGATGCGAAATCACCCCGCCAGTGCCCTGGCCTGCAGGCTGTTGGACAGCATGCGTTACGAGATCTTTCCCACCCGTTCGATCGGGGATGACGTGCTGCAGTGGCTGCCGGCCGGTACGGCGGTGACCGTCACCGCCTCCCCGTCGAAGCCGCTGGAGGCCACCATCGACCTCGCGGTCATGCTGAGCAAGAACGGCTACACCGCGATGCCGCACCTGGCGGCCCGGATGGTGCGCGGCAGGGGGGAGCTGGAGGAGATCGTCGACCGGCTGGTGAACGCCGGCGTGGACCGGGTGTTCGTCCCAGGGGGCGACGCCACCACGCCTCGCGGCGCCTACACGTCCTCGTTGGACCTGCTCCAGGACCTGTACGAGATCGGCATGCCGTTCCCGCATGTGGGCGTGGCCGGCTACCCGGAGTCGCACCCGATCATCGCCGACGACGTGACCGTCCAGGCGATGTGGGACAAGCGCCGCTTCGCTACCCAGGTCGTCAGCAACCTGTGCCTGGAGCCGCAGACGGTGGCGATGTGGGTACGCCGGATCCGTGCCCGCGGGGTGTCCCTGCCGGTCTATGTGGGAATGCCGGGACCGACGGACCGGGCCAAGCTGTTGAAGATGGCGCAGCGCATCGGCGTCGGCGACTCCGCGCGGTTCCTCTCCACCCACCGCAAGTTGTTCGCGCGGGTGGCGGCGCCGGGCGGCTACCGCCCCGAGCGGTTCCTCCAACGGCTTGCCGAGGGGGTGGACTGGCCCGGAGCCGGCGTGGCCGGGATCCACCTGTACACGTTCAACCAGGTCCGCGCCGCCGAAGCCTGGCGACAGCAGGTGGCGGCGCGCTGCTCGGCGCCGAGCGCCAGCTGAACCAGACAGCCCGCGGCGTCAGGCAGTGGGGGCGACGTAGGAGCTCCGCGCCAGCGCCTTGCGCAGCCGCTCGGCCTCTCCGATCAGCTCCCGCCCCAGGTCGCCGAGGTCGCCCTCCATCCGGAACGAGGGTCCGGACACGCCCAGGGACGCGTGGACGATGTCATCGTGTCCGAACACCGGTGCCGCCACGGCGTTGAGCCCTTCTTCCAGCTCCCCGACCGTGACGGCGTACCCCTGGTCACGTACGGTGTCCAGCTCCTTCTTCAGCCGGCGTACGTCGACCACGGTGGAGTCGGTACGCCGCTCCAGCTTTCCCCCGGGCATCGGCAGCGCACCGTAGGCGTACAGCACCTTTCCCAGCGCCGAGCAGTGCGGCGGCACGTCGACCTCGAGCCAGTTCGCCGCGCCGACGATGTAGGAGGAGTCGATCTGCGCGATCTGGACCACGGTCCGGCCCCGTGGAACCCCGAGGTTGACCGTCTCACCCGTGGACTCGGCGAGTCGTTCCAGGACGGGCTGGGCGGCTGCGGTCAGGGTCTCGACGCGGTCGAAGCGGCTGGCGTAGTGGGTGAACAGCGGTCCGCTGCGGAAGAGCCCGTCAGCGGTGCGCTCCAGCAACCCGTTGCGCTCCAAGGCGGCGAGCAGCCGTGACGTCGTGGAGCGGGCCAGCCCGGTCGTGTCGACGAGCCAGTTGTACGACACCGGGTCGTCGGCCTGGACGACCAGCGACAACAACTCCGCAGCACGGTCGATCGACTGGGTCCCTTGGCTCGCCATAACCCAACCAGTCTAGGGGAGGGGTCAGGCCCGGCGAGCCTCCCCGGGTTCGCGCGGGCCGCGTGGCATCGACGGCGGTGTTGTGCATGGTGCCTTATCGTTCTGCCATGAGCAACGATGCCCCCCGGTCGAGTCCGGTGCAGTCGGTGGACCGGGCGGTGCAGGCCCTGGAGACGCTGGCCCATGCGGGAGAGAGCGGAGTCACCGATATCGCCGCCGAGCTCGGCGTGCACAAGTCGACCGCGTTCCGCCTTCTTGCGGCTCTGGAGTCCCACGACCTCGTCGAACAGCGCAGCGACCGGGGCAAGTACCGCCTCGGGGTCGGCATCCTGCGGCTGGCGGGTGCCACCACCGCGCGGCTGGACGTGGTGCAGGAGGCTCGTCCGCTGGCCCAGCAACTGGCGCAGGAGACACAGGAGACGGTGAACATCGCGGTCCTGAGCGACGGCGCAGCTCTCTACCTGGACCAGGTCAGCGTGGGTGGCGGACTCCAGCCGCACAACTGGGTCGGTCAGCGCATCCCGCTGCACGCCACCTCCAACGGCAAGGTGCTGCTCTCCGGGCTGACCGACGACCAGATCGCGGCCGAGGTCGGGGGGCCGCGGCTGACGTCGTACACGCCCACGACCGTCACCAGCGTCGCGGAGCTGCTGGACCAGGTGCGAGAGGTGCGCACGCAGGGGTACGCCGTCGTGGCCAACGAGCTGGAACAGGGGCTCACGGCGGTGTCCGCGCCGTTGCGCAACGCCCACGGCGACGTGATCGCCTCGATGTCGGTCTCCGGCCCCAGCTTCCGGTTCGGGGACGCGGAGACGCAGGCCGCGGTGCAGCGGGTCCGGGCCACGGCGGCGGAGATCTCCGGCCGCCTCGGGTGGCGCCGCCCGGCGTAAGCCGCTGTGAGCCGCGGCCGGCACGGGCCCCCGTCGACCCGCAGCCGCGTCCCCGGCCGATTCCCTTGACAGAACCTTCGGTCCGGGCAACCATGACAGAGAGAGTTGTTTCGTATCACGCTTCGAGTTGTGTCTTACGCAACTAGAGGGAAGGTCGCGATGGTGGACGTGCCGGCACGGGCGCAGGTGGTGGTGATCGGGGCGGGGATCGTCGGTAACAGCCTGGTGTACCACCTGGCGGAGCAGGGGTGGCGCGACATCGTGCAGGTGGACAAGGGGCCACTGCCGAACCCGGGCGGGTCGACCGGACACGCCTCGAACTTCATCTTTCCCGTCGACCACTCCCGGGAGATCACCGACCTGACCTTGGACAGTGTCCGGCAGTACCAGGACCTGGGCGTCTTCACCCGGTCCGGCGGGTATGAGGTGGCGCGGACGCCGGAGCGGATGGCGGAGCTGCACCGCCGGATGGGGTCGGCGAAGGCGTGGGGTATCGAGGCGGAGATGCACACCCCGGAGCAGGTGCACGAGAAGCTGCCGTTCCTGGATCCGTCGGTGATCCTCGGTGGGTTCTGGACCCCGACGGTCGGCGTGGTGGACTCGCTGCGGGCGGGCACGATGATGCGGGAGCGGGCACAGGAGTCCGGCGCGTTGCAGGTGTGCGCCACGGTCGAGGTCACCGGGATCGACGTCGAGGGTGGACGGGTACGGCGGGTGCGTACCAGTGCAGGAGACATCGAGACCGACACCGTCGTGGTGGCTTGCGGGGTGTGGAGCCCCAAGATCGCCCGGATGGCGGGAGCGGCGATCCCGTTGACCCCGACCGTGCACCAGATGATCAGCATCGGCCCGGTCCCGCAGTTTGCCGACACGACCGGCGAGATCTCGTTCCCGATCGTGCGGGATATGGACACGCTGTGCTACGAGCGCCAGCACGGCGGTGAGATGGAGGTGGGCTCCTATGCCCATCGGCCCATCCTGCACAACGCCGAGGACATCCCTGCGATCGAGCAGGCGAAGCTGTCCCCGACGGAGATGCCGTTCACCGCCGACGACTTCGACCCTCAGTTGGAACAGGCGTTGGAGCTGATGCCGGACATCCTCGGCAACCCCGAGGTGGAGATCCGCTACGCGATCAACGGACTGTTGTCGATGACCCCCGACGGGGGTCCCGTCCTCGGTCCCAGCCCGCAGGTGGAGGGCCTGTGGTCCTCGGCCGCGATCTGGGTGAAGGAGGGCCCGGGGGTGGCCCGGATGATGGCGCAGTGGATGACCGACGGCCACCCCGAGTACGACCTGCACTCTGCCGACATCGCCCGCTTCTACCCGCACCAGCGCACGCGTACCCACGTGCGCGCTCGGGCAGGGGAGGGGTTCAACAAGATCTACGGCATCGTGCATCCGCAGGAGCAGTGGGAGAGCAACCGCGGGGTGCGGCTCCCACCGATGTATGAGTCCCAGCGGGCCCTGGGCGCGGTGTTCTTCGAGGCCGCAGGATGGGAGCGGCCGCACTGGTATGAGTCCAACGCACCGCTGCTGGAGGAGTTCGGCGACGCGGTCCTGCCGCGCTCGGCGGAGTGGGACGCCCGGTGGTGGTCCCCCATCATCAACGCCGAGCACCTGGCGATGCGGGAACGGGCGGCGATCATCGACCTCACCGCGTTCGCGATCTATGACCTGCTCGGCCCGGGGGCACTGGACCTGGTGCAGCGCCTGGCGGTGGCGCAGATGGACGTCGCGCCGGGCCGGGTCGTCTATACCTCCTTCCTCGACGAGCGGGGCGGCATCCGTTCCGACCTGACCATCATGCGGCTGGACGAGGACCACTTCCGGGTCGTCACCGGCGGTGCCGGTGGTGGGGTGGACCGGGCGTGGATCCGTCGGCATCTGCCCCGTGACGGTTCGGTGCAGATGGCGGATCTCACCTCGGCGTACACCACGATCGGACTGTGGGGGCCGCGTGCGCGCGACATCCTGCAGCGGTTGACCCGCGACGACGTCTCCCACGAGGGCTTCGGTTTCGGCCGGTGCCGCAACATCGACGTCGAGACGCTGGAGGTGCTCGCCTCACGCATCTCCTACGTCGGGGAGCTGGGGTGGGAGCTGTATGTCCCGATGGAGCAGGGCGCGAAGCTGTGGGGCCTGCTGCGCGAAGCCGGGGAGCCGGACGGGCTGGTGCCGGCCGGCATCGGGGTCTACGGCACGACCGGCAGGATCGAGAAGGGCTATCGCGCCCACGGGGCCGAGCTGGACAGCGAGCACACCATCGTGGAGGCCGGCATGCAGCGGCCGAAGGTCAAGCGGGCCGACTTCATCGGGCGCGAGGCGTACCTGAAGCAGCGTGCGGAGGAACCGGCCGCGATCATGTGCACCCTCACCCTGGACGACTCCACCAGCGCCGACGGCACCAGGCGGTACATGCTCGGTGGGGAGCCGGTGGTCACTCCTGACGGTGCTGCGCTGGTGGACGGGAACGGCCGGCGTTCCTATGTCACCTCCGCCGGCTCCGCCCCGTCGCTCGGTGCGCACCTGCTGATGGCCTACCTGCCGCCGGACGTGGCAACCGTCGGCCGGCGGCTGGCCGTGGAGTACCTCGGAGAGCGGTATCCGGTGACCGTCGCCCGGAATGACGCGACCCCGCTGTTCGACCCCGAGAACGAACGGATCAAGTGATGGTCGAGGTACTGGCCTGCATCAAGCGCGTACCCGAGACCGCCGGTCAGGTCGTGCTCAGCGCCGACGGGATGTCGGTCGACGCCCACCATGTCGGATACACCCTCAGCTCCCATGATGAGTGCGCCGTGGCGCTGGCGGTCGAGGTGGCGCAGGCGACCGGCGGCGAGGCGACGGTGCTGACCATCGGACCGGAGGAGGCGGTGGAGCAGCTGCGCAACGCGATCGCGGTCGGGTGTACGACGGCGGTCCACGTCGAGGCGGACTCCGAGGCGTACGGGCCGGCCGACGTCGCGGAGGAGATCGCCGCGCAGGTGCGCGAGCGGGAGGCAACCGGGACGGCGTACGGGCTGGTTCTGGTGGGTAACGACGCCGCCGACACCGGGGACTTCCAGGTCGGGGTGCGCCTGGGGTACGCCCTGGGCCGACCGGTGCTGACCGGCATCTCCACGCTGCGGGTCGACGGCGACACCGTGGTCGCCGAAGGCTCCTCGCCGGACGGGGGGACCGAGGTCTACGAGGTGCCGGTGCCTGCGGTCATCGCCGTCCGCGAGGGCGGGATCGATCCCAAGTACCCCTCGATTCCCGGGCGGATGAAGGCGAAACGCACACCGGTGGACACCGTGGCGGCGCACCGCGAGCCTGCGGGTTCCGGACGTGCGCGGCTGAAGCCCATCGAGCAGCCGCCGAGCCAGGTGCAGGTCCTCGGCGAGGGCGCGGCGGCCGCGCCGGCCCTGGTCGACGTGCTGGAGCAGATCGGGGTGGTGTCGCGATGATCCTGGTACTGATCGAGACCGACGCCGACGGGCTGAGCGTGACGTCGGCGGAGACCCTGACCTTCGCCCGGCGGATGGCCGAAGGCTCCGGTCGGGGCCCGGTCGAGGCCGTCCTGGCCCGCCCGGCCGACGATGCCGAACAACAGGCGCTGAGCAGCCAGCTCGGCACCCTCGGGGTCGCACGGCTCCACGTCGCCGATGACGACCGCCTCACCGTGTACGGCGCAGCAGCCTGGGCGGCCGCGATGCAAGCGGCCGGTGCCGGGTCCGGAGCCGACACCGTCCTGGCGGCGGGCACACCCCGCGGCAGCGAGGTGCTCGCCCACGTCGCTACTCGTCTCGGTGTCGCGATGGCAGCCAACGTGGTGTCGGTGGACTCCGCCGAGCCGTTGCAGGTGTCGCGGCAGGTGATGGGCGGGTCGGTGCTGGAGGAGATGGCGCTGACCGACGCCACCGCGGTGCTCACCGTCGCCGGACACGCGACCGACCCCGAACCGGCGGCCGAGGCCACCACGCCGCAGATATCGACGTACCA
The DNA here is from genome assembly GCA_964385195.1 of uncultured Nocardioidaceae bacterium. GTDB lineage: Bacteria > Actinomycetota > Actinomycetes > Propionibacteriales > Nocardioidaceae > CAYLOC01. Next base: position 4,820 of record CAYLOC010000013.1, on the reverse strand, counting down.
GCCCGGGCTCACCGACGCCGACCTGGTCGGACAGGTACGGCGGACCCACGCCGCGCAGGGCGAGGACACCGCAGCGCTCACCAAGGCCCGCGTCGTGGTCGGCGCCGGTCGCGGTGTCGGCAGCGCCGACGGCTTCGGTGAGGTCCTGGAGCTCACCGAGCTGCTCGGCGGGTCCCTTGGGGTGTCGCGGGTGGTGACCAACCTCGGATGGCGCCCGCACCACGAACAGGTCGGGCAGACCGGCAGCCGGATCTCACCGGACGTCTACCTCGCCTGCGGCATCAGCGGCGCCATCCAGCACTGGGCCGGTTGCCAGTCGGCGAAGACCATCATCGCGGTCAACACCGACCCCGACGCCCCGATGGTGACCAAGGCCGACTACGCCGTGATCGGCGACCTCCACGAGGTCATCGCCGCCGTCAACGACGAGATCCGCGCCCGTCGCTCCTAGCGCCACCCCCCACCGACCGGACACCGCTGACCCACCGTTTTTCCGGGTTTGGCCGCGGATTCGGTGGGTCAGCGGTGTCCGGTCGACGGGATGGCCCGGTTACTCGGCCGCGATGTTGACGTCGTCGGAGCCGACGGCATGTACCTGCTGCATCTCCGACAGGGTGACGGCGAGGTCGTGGACCGACCCGTGCCCGTGCACCCCCATCGCGACCTCCACCAGCTTGCGGCCGCGTCCGGAGCCGTCCTCATGGACGTCGTACGTCGACAGGTTCGTCACGCCGAATCCCTCGGTGGTGACCACGCGCAGGATCTCCCGCAGCACGCCCGGCCCCTCCGGATACGTCACCCGCAGCACGGAGTCGGCGGTGGACGAGCGGGGCAGGTGCCGCGACAGCGGGAGGAAGACCGCAGCGACGAGGAAGTAGATCGCGGTGGTCAGCGTCGACAGGATCGGCATCCCGGCGCCGGCCGCAGCGCCGATCGCCGCCGTGACCCAGATCCCCGCGGCGGTGGTGAGCCCGTGCACGGAGTCCCGCTTGACGAAGATCAGACCGGCCCCGATGAAGCCGATGCCGCTGACGATCTGCGCCGCAACACGTGAGGGGTCCAGCACCACCCGACCGGGCTCGAGGACGTCGAAGAACCCGTACTTGCTGACCAGCATGAACAGGGCCGCCCCCACGCCCACGAGCGTGTGGGTCCGGAGCCCGGCGCTCTTCTGCCGGACCTCCCGCTCCAGTCCGATCAGCGCGGAGAGCACCAGCGCCAGACCCAGCCACCCCACCTGGATCCATCCCTCGTTGTCGGCGAGCGCGAGCGACATCACCTGCTGAGCCGGCTCACCGAGGGACATTCATTCAGCGTATCGCCGTCCACCATCGACGGGGATCGAGATTCACCCGCAACCCTTCTACGCTTAGGGCCATGGGTAGGCGGTGCGGCTGGCGACGGGTGGTCACCGCGGGGATCGCCCTGATCGCCGTGACCACCGGCGGCTGTACCGGAGGGTCGGCGACCGATGCCGACGCCACTCCCAGCACCGCCCCCACCCCGGCCGGGTCCGCCACCACGACGGGCACCACCGGTGTGCGGCTTCCGCCAACGCCACACCTGCACGATGCATCCGCCGGGACCTACGACGTGTCCGTGTCGGTACGGGCCGAGGGCGAGGACACCACCGACGTCGGGCCGCAGCGCGCCCATGTGCGGATGAACTACCGAACCAGCGTGGTGGACGTCGACACCGACTCCTCCTACACCACCGAGACCAAGGTGCGTGACCTGCACCTGGTCAGTGCCAGCAAGGCACTGCAGGACGTGCGCCCGAAGCTCGCCGCGCTCGCCTCCTTCACCATGCGGCAGGACTACGGTGCCGACGGCGAGCCCCAAAGCAGACCGGAGATCGTCGACGAGGGTGAACTGGAACCGGACCAGCGCGACCTGCTGCACCACTTCGTGGATGAGATGGCACAGACGGCGGCGAGCTTCGCCGACCACCCCGTCGCCGAGGGGGACACCTGGGACGTGGAGCGGACCTACACCGAGAACGGCATCGACCTGACCGTGGTCACCCACTACACCCTGTCGAAACTCACCGCGGACTCCTACACGCTCACCTACCAGCACGACAGCGACATCGACCAGAGCAGCGACTCCGACGGCCAGCAGACCACGGTGACCGGTCACATCAAGGGCTCGGGCACGATCGTCGGAAGTCGCACGAATCCGGTCGCGGTGACCGTGCGGGCCGTCGAGCGGGTGCAGATGGACTTCTCCAGCGACTCCGGCGATATGCACATGACCATGCGGTTCACGTTCGACAGCGCGGTGAAATAGGGCCGTGTCCTCCGCGCCCCACCCTCCCGAGGCACTCGCATCCGGCATGCGGGCGCTCGGTCATCGCGTGGTCTCTTCCAGCACGGCCACCACCATCGTGTTCTCCCCGGCGATCCTGTCCACGGCGTTGGGGATGCTGCGCGAGGGCTTGACCGGAGTCGCGGCCGAGGAGGTCGAGCGTGTCGCTGCCCTTCCGCCGGACCGGCGTACGTCGTTCCGCTCCTTCCTGACCGCGTTGCACGGGGTCGGGGACGCCGTGGTCGAGCACCACGCCGGCATGTTCGCCGACCCCGCGCTGGCACTGGACCCGGAGTACCCGAACGTGCTCAGCGAGTGGTACGGCGCCGTGCTGGAACGCGTGGCGTTCCCCGACCCGGCGCTACGGCACATCAACGCATGGGTGTCCGAGCGGACCCACGGCCGGATCCCGCGACTCTTCGACCGGTTGCATCCCGCCGACGTGCTGGCGCTGGTGACCACCGTGTACCTCGACGCGCGGTGGCGGAGCCCGTTCGCGGCGGCGGACACCTCCGACGGGCCGTTCACCCGTGCCGACGGCACGTCGGTCCGGGTTCCGCTGATGCGCCGGCGGCTGCGGGCCGAGTACGCCGAGGGGTCCGGTTGGCAGGCGGTCCGGTTGCCGTACCGCGGCGGAGACCTGGAGATGTGGGTGCTGCTACCGGCAGCCGAGGGTGGACGGGAGCCGGTTGACCTGCTGTCACCGGAGCTCCTTGCCCAGATCCCCGAACGCACCAGCCCACGGGAGGTGGCGCTGACCCTCCCACGGTGGCAGGGCCAGAGCACCCTGCCCCTGGCTTCGACGCTGCGTGCCCTGGGCATGGCCGCGGTCTTCGACGGCCCCTCCGGCAGCACCGCAGCGACTCCCGCGAGCGACCTGCGACTCTCCCACGTGGTCCAGCAGGCCACGATCGACGTCGGTGAATCCGGGACCGTCGCCGCGGCTGCCACGGGCCTGAGCATGCGCCCTACCGCAGTCTCGTTCGCCGTTGACGAGGTGAGGTTCCGGGCCGACCATCCGTTCTCCTATGTCGTGGTGCATACGCCGACCGGTGCGCCGTTGTTCGAAGGGGTCCTCGGCGACCCGCTGTGAGCGGCGGACCGCTCGCGCCGCCGTCCCCGGCTCCGGGGCGTCGCCGGGCCGCGCCGTCCTCCCGCACGTAGGCTCTGAACCGGCCACGACCCGAGGAGGCACCGGTGACCGGAGGAAGGAGCAACCCCGCACGGCTCGTCCCGGTCGCCTTCCTCGCTGCGATTGCCGTGGGCTCGGTGCTGTTGATGCTGCCGGTGTCACGTACCGACCACTCCGCCCCGTTCGTGATGCCGTCGGTGTTCACCTCGGTCTCCGCGGTATGCGTCACCGGGCTGACCCCGGTCGACCCCTCGACGTACTGGACCCAGTTCGGGCAGGTCGTCATCCTCGGCCTCATCCAGATCGGCGGTTTCGGGATCATGACCCTTGCGACGTTGTTGTCGCTGCTCGTGGCCCACCGCCTCGGACTGCACCGGATGCTGGTCACCCAGACGGAGACGCACGCGCTGAACCTCGGCGACGTCCGCGCCGTCCTGCGCCGCGTGGCGATCGTGACCCTGGTGGTGGAGGTGGTGATCGCCGTGGTACTCACCGGCCGGTTCATGGTGGGCTACGGCTACGGGTTCGGCGAGGCCGTGTGGCAAGGTGTGTTCCACTCCGTGTCGGCGTTCAACAACGCGGGGTTCGCACTGTACGGCGACAGCCTCGTCGGGTTCGTGGGCGACGGCTGGATCTGCCTCCCGCTGTGCATCGCGGTCGTACTCGGCGGTATCGGGTTCCCCGTGGTCGCGGAGATGCTGCATCGTTACCGGCACCCGTCCCGGTGGAGCGTGCACGCCAGGCTGACCGTCTACGGCACGGCGGTGCTGCTCGTGGTGGGCATCGGCGCCGTCCTGCTCTTCGAGTGGACCAACCCGCAGACGCTCGGTCCACTGACCGCGCCCCACAAGCTGATTGCCGCCGTCACCGGCGGTGTGATGCCGCGCACGGCGGGGTTCGCCAGCATTGACTATGCCCAGGTCTCCACGGAGACGCGGCTCGTCACCGACGTGCTGATGTTCATCGGTGGTGGCAGCGCAGGGACCGCGGGAGGCATCAAGGTCGGCACGTTCTTCCTGCTCGCGTTCGTGATCCTGGCCGAGGTCCGCGGACACCGGGCGGTGAAGGTCGGGCGCCGGGCGATACCCGCCGCCACCCAGCGGACCGCGCTGACCGTGGCGCTGCTCGGGGTCGCGACCGTCGGCATCGGCACCCTCGCCATCCTCGGCATGAGCGGCCGCCCGCTGGACGAGGTGCTGTTCGAAAGCGTCTCCGCGTTCGCCACCGTAGGCTTGAGCACGGGCATCACCGGCGCCCTGCCCGCGGATGCCCAGATCGTGTTGATGATCTTGATGTTCCTCGGCAGGGTCGGAACGGTGACAGTGGCCACGGCCCTGGCCCTGAACACGAGCCCGCGCCTGTACGACGTACCCGAACAACG
>CAYLOC010000012.1:24852-27672 GCA_964385195.1 uncultured Nocardioidaceae bacterium | reverse complement strand
TTGTGTCCTGGTCGTTATGCGTTGCGCCATGCGCATCCCTGCTCACATTCGTCCGACTGCCGTGGCCGCGGTTCCCCTTGCCCCAGTCGGACGAATCGCTCAGACGAGCTGGGTGCAGGCGTAGATCACCAGCCCGACGAGGGCGCCGACCAGCGTGCCGTTGATCCGGATGAACTGCAGGTCGCGGCCCACGTGCAGCTCGATCCGGCGTGCTGCTTCCCGGCCGTCCCAACGAGCCACGGTGTCGGTGATGACCGTGGTGAGCTCCTCGCCGTACCGGTTGACGAGGAACGCGGCCGCGTCGGCGACGTAGACATCGGCGCGTGCCCGCAACGGCGAGTCCGAGGCCAGCGTCGTGCCGAGCTCTTGCAACCGGTGCACCGCACGTGCACGCAGCGGGCTCTCGGGGTCGGCGACGGTCTCCAGAAGCGCGTGCTTGAGTGCGCGCCACATCGACGTGGCCGCCGTGACCACCTGCGGCCCCCCCAGCACGCGCTGTTTGAGCTGTTCGGCCCGCTGCATCGTCCCGGGGTCGGACTGGAGGTCGGTGGCCAGCTGTTCAAGCATGTCGTCCAGGGCGCGGCGTACCCGGTGGTCCGGGGTCTCCTTGATCTCCTTCACCCACCGCACCGCCTCGGCGTACACCCGCATCGACACCTGCTCATCGAGCCACTGCGGCGTCCACCACGGCGCACGGCTGGACAACAGCTGTTCCACCCGGTCAGGGTTGTCCACCAGCCAGCGATGCAGCTCGGTGAACACCAGGTCGACCAGGCCGTGGTGCGCTCCTTCGGAGACCACGTCGTGCAGCAGCCGTCCGGCGATGGGGCTCCACTCCTCCTCGGCGAGCCGGGGGAGGATCTCGTCCTCGATCAGCGACGCGACCTCGTCGTCGTCGATCCGGGCCAGCACGATCCGCGTCACCGTCGCGATCTCGTCAACGGCGCGGTAGGCGTTCGCGGGCTCGGACAACCAGCGCCCGAGCCGGCCGACCGGCTGCGCGTCGGTGACCTTGGCGCGTACGACCTCCTCGGACAAGAAGTTCTCGGTGACGAAGGCCTGCAGGCTCTGGGCGAGGGCGAGCTTGCGGTTCGGGATCAGGGCCGTGTGCGGGATCGGGATCCCCAGCGGATGCCGGAACAACGCGGTGACGGCGAACCAGTCGGCGATAGCACCCACCATCGACGCCTCGGCGGCAGCATGCACGTAGCCCCAGCCGCCCCCTCGACCGAGGGTCACGGCATAGACGACGGCGGCCAGCCCCAGCAGGCCGGTGGCGAGCATCCGCATCCGGCGCAGTCCGCGCCGCCGGTCGTCGTCGTTTCCGGGTCCGGCCGGGGGGCGAGGGGCGATCGCAGTGCTGGCAGTCACAGCGGCAAGCCTACGAGTACTAAGGTGGCGCCCGTGCGCGCCGAACAAGTCACCGACCCCCACGCCGACCTCGGAGAAGGCCCCGTCTGGTGGGAGCCATGGGGCGGACTGAAGTACGTCGACCTGCTGGCCGGCGACGTGCTGTCGCTGCAGGAGGACGGCGGGGTCTCGCGTGTGCACGTGGGCCGGATCGCGGCAGCACTGCGGCCCCGGGTAGGAGGCGGCGCCGTCATCGGCACCGAGCGGGCCTTCGCCCTCGCCTCGCGGGACGACCTCTCCGACGCCGCCCCGCTCGGTGACCTGTGGCCCGACGGCGACCACCGGTTCAACGACGGTGGGTGCGCCCCGGACGGGTCGTTCTACTGCGGCACGATGGCCTACGACGAGGCACCCGGCCAGGGCGTGATGTACCGCCTCGCGCCGGAGCCGGGGGGCGTACAGGAGGCACACGTCGAGCGCGTCTGGGACCACGTCACGATCTCCAACGGGTTCGGCTTCAGCCCCGACGGCACGCAGGCCTACTACAACGACACGCCGACCCGCCGTACCGACGTGTTCGACTACGACGCAGCGAGCGGGCCCACCGGGCGGCGTCCGCTGGTGACACTGGGTGAGGACGTCGCAGGCAACCCGGACGGGTTGTGCGTGGACGCCGAGGGATTCGTCTGGGTGGCGCTGTGGAACGGCGGTGCCGTCCACCGGTACTCGCCTACCGGAAGCCTTGACGGTGTTGTGGAGGTGTCGGTGTCGCGCCCCACGGCATGCACGTTCGGCGGCCCCGACCTCGCCACCTTGTACATCACCACCTCCCATGTCGGGATCCCGGAAGGGGAGGAGACGGCCGCGGGGTCGCTGTTCGCGTGCCGCCCCGGCGTACGGGGACTCCCCACGCTGCCGTTCCGCGGCTGAGCAGTGGTGAGCCGGCGAGGGCTAGGGCTTCCAGACCATCAGCAGGACCGCGCCGAGCAGGAGCAGTGACGCTACGCCGGACCCCATCGCGGCGCGCTGGTAGCCCGGAGCCGGCTGGCCCTGCGACGAGGTGCGGACCGTCGTGGTCCGCAACGACGGCACCACCACACCCAGGTTCAGCGCGAGCGCCACGACGTACAGCAGCAGCGACAGCCAGATCCAGGTCGTGGACATCGACAGCCCGTACTGCGGGTCGGAAGCCCCGAGGACACCGAACCCGAAGATCACGGTCAGGATCGACAACAGGCTCAACAGGAACGTCGACCGGGCGAGCGCGCTGGCGCGCTTGGTGTCGCCGGAGCGCAGCGCCCGCATGCCCGTCATCGGCAGTACTGCCATCGGGCCGACGAGGAACACGGCGCAGAGCACGTGCAGGATCGCCATCGCGGTATGCATGCCGTTCACCCTACCCAGCGTCGTTTGTCACCCAGCGTCGTTTGTCACCCAGCGTCGTTTGTCACCCAGCGTCGTTTGTCACCC
>CAYLOC010000012.1:4938-24752 GCA_964385195.1 uncultured Nocardioidaceae bacterium | reverse complement strand
ACCCAGCGTCGTTTGTCACCCAGCGTCGTTTGTCACCCAGCGTCGTTTGTCACCCAGCGTCGTTTGTCGTGAGCCCGTTGCGAACCAGGCGCTACCGGTCGATCAGAGCGACCAGTCGATCGGGCCGGCGCCCTGTTTCTCCAGGAGCGCGTTGGTGCGGCTGAACGGTTTGGACCCGAAGAACCCGCGGGACGCCGACAGCGGCGACGGGTGCGGCGAGGCGATCACCGGGATGTCTCCCAGCGCGGGCCGCAGCGACTGGGCGTCGCGGCCCCACAGGATTGCCACCAGCGGTCCCCCTCGACGTACCAGCCCGTCGATGGCGGAGTCGGTGACCTTCTCCCAGCCCTTGCCGCGATGCGAGCCGGGGGAGCCGGCCCGTACGGTCAGCACCCGGTTCAGCAGCAGCACTCCGTGGTCGGTCCACGCGGAGAGGTCGCCGTGCTCGGGCGGTCGTACGCCGAGGTCGTCGTGCAACTCCCGGTAGATGTTGACCAGGCTCTTCGGCAGCGGCCGGACGCTTCGGTCCACGGCGAAGGACAGGCCGACCGGATGCCCGGGCGTCGGGTACGGGTCCTGGCCCACGATCAGCACGCGTACGTCGGCCAGGGGCCGGGTGAACGCGCGCAGGATGTTGGCCCCGGACGGCAGGAACCGGCGACCGTGCGCGGTCTCCTGGCGCAGGAAGTCGCCCAGCGCGGTCACGGTCGGCTGCACCGGTGCCAGCACCTCGGCCCAGTCCGGCGCGACGAGCTCGGTGAGCGGCTTGGGGGTCACCTTCCTACTGTGTCGAAGCGGCACCGCCGGGGCAAGCCGAGCGGCCTCGGGCGTCGGGACAGGCGTGTCGGGACAGGCGTGTCAGGAGAGGCGTAGGGTGTTGCCGCCATGTCAGAGCAGAACATCACCCTCCGGATCGGCCACGACGAGATCGTGCTGCGCAAGCGGTACGAGATCCTCAGCATCGTCAACGACATCCTGGTGGGCCTGTGGTTCATCGTCGGCAGCGTGTTGTTCTTCTTCGAGTCCACGGTGACGGCCGGGACGTGGCTGTTCGTGGCCGGCAGTACCGAGTTGCTCATCCGCCCGTTGATCCGGCTCGCCCGCCACATCCACGTCAAGAAGGTGCACGGCAACACGCTGGACTCGGTCACCGACTACTGACCGGCCACACCGGCCGCGACGTACCACCCGGGCATGTTTTAGGGCTCTGCACCCTCATACTGCGCAGAGCCCGTCTCGGACGCTAGCGCCCCGTGCCCGCCACTCGGCGTACCCGTGCGGGCGTGTCGCGCATCCCCACCCCCCGACCGAACACCCCCGACCCACCGAAATCCGGTCAGAAACCCCCGAAAACGGTGGGACAGCGGTGTTCGGTGGGGTTAGGCGGGGAGGTCGGCGGCGATCTCGGTGGCGCCGAGGTCGGTGAGGAACCGCTCGGCCCAGGCGGTGATGTCGTGGTCGCGTACCTGCTTGCGCAGTGACCGCATCCGGCGTGCCAGGTCACGCGGGTCGGCGTTCATGGCCGCGAGCATGGTCTCCTTCAACCCGTTGATGTCGTAGGGGTTGACCTGGAACGCCTGGCGCAGCTCGTCGGCGGCGCCGGCGAACTCCGAGAGCACGAGGGCCCCGGTGTTGCGGTACCGGCAGGTGACGTACTCCTTGGCCACCAGGTTCATCCCGTCCGCGAACGGTGTCACCACCATCACGTCCGCGGCACGGAACAACGCCGCCATCTCATCGCGCGGGTACGACGAGTGCAGGTAGTGGACGGCCGGTTGCCCGATCTTGCCGAGGTCGCCGTTGATCCGGCCCACCCAGCGCTCGATGTCGTGGCGCACCTCGCGGTACTGCTGCACCCGCTCGCGGCTGGGAGAGGCTACCTGGACGAAGACGGCGTCGTCGACGGTGACGTGCCCGTCGACGATGAGCTCGCCGAAGGCCCGCAACCGCTGCCGGATTCCCTTGGTGTAGTCGAGCCGGTCCACGCCGAGCAGGATGTGCTGCGGGTCGCCGAGCTCGCTGCGGATCTGGACCGCGCGTGCCTCGACGTCGGGGGAGCGGGCCAGCTGCTCCAGCCCGTGTACGTCGATGGAGATCGGATAGCTGCGGGCCAGGACCTGCCGGCCGTCGGACAGCGTGATGCGGTCGCGGTGGGTCTTGTGCCCGAGCCGCTGACGGACCAGCCGGGCGAAGTTCGACGCCCCGCCCGGCCGCTGGAAGCCCACCAGGTCGGCCCCGAGGAGGCCGCGCAGGATCGAGTCCCGCCACGGCAGCTGCCGGAACAGCTCGCTCGGCGGGAACGGGATGTGCAAGAAGAACCCGATGCGTACGTCGGGGCGCAGCTCTCGCAGCATGGCCGGAACCAGCTGCAGCTGGTAGTCCTGTACCCATACCACGGCGTCCCGCTCGGCAGCGGTCGCGGCCGCTTCGGCGAACCGCTTGTTGATCGTGACGTAGGAGTCCCACCACTCCCGGTGGAACGCCGGCTTGGCCACCAGGTCGTGGTACAGCGGCCACAGTGTGGCGTTGGACATCCCCTCGTAGTACCGCTCCACCTCGGTGTCACTGAGCGGCACCGGGGACAGCGAGAGTCCGTCGGCCTCGAACGGCGTGTACCGGTCCAGCCGGGAACCGGGCCAGCCGACCCAGACCCCCTCCTGCTTGCGCAGGACCGGCTCCAACGCCGTCACCAACCCGCCGGGGGAGGTGCGCCAGGACGCGGTCAGCCCCCGGCGTCCCGGGACCCGGTCGACCGGCAGCCGGTTCGCCACCACCACGAAGCTGCTGGTGGTGGGGGGCGACTCGCGGCGGGATCGGGGCATGGGTCCAGAGTAGAGGAGAGAGAAGGACGCACCCGGCGAGGCGAATGACACTGTTGTGGTTCATCGCCTACGATGGGCAGCGAACGGCGGGGGCGTCCCCGCGTACCTTGCCGCCGCTGCGACCGTGTCAACCTCGGGTCTGGAGGAGTCGACCGCATGGATGCTGCCAACGTCGTCACGTCCGGTGAGGCCGCCCGCGCCGCCGACGAGCTCAGCGAGCGGGACCAGCAGATCCTGGCGTTCGAGCGACTGTGGTGGAAGTACGCCGGCGCCAAGGAGCAGGCGATCCGCGAGCAGTTCGACATGTCCGCCACCCGCTACTACCAGCTGCTGAACGCGCTGATCGACCGCCCCGAGTCACTCGCCTTCGACCCATTGCTGGTCAAGCGCCTGCGTCGGCTCCGCTCGACCCGGCAGCGACAGCGATCCGCCCGACGGCTCGGCATCGAGCTGTAACCCCACCCGAGGAAGCCGACTTCCCCCATGAGCCTCTCCTCCACCGCCACCCTGGCCAGTCTCGCGCTCGTCGTCGCCGCGGGCGCCGGATACGCCGCGACCGCCCCGAGTGCGGCCGACGACGCACCTGCTCACACTCGTACGTCGACCACGCACCACCACTCCGCGACTCCGGCGGTGACCACGCTGGCGCCGCCCCGGCTGCAGACCAAGCCGCCTCCCGCCGTACCCGATGTCATCGTCGAGGTCTACAACAACTCCGACATCCCCGGGCTGGCCGACGCAGCCGCCACCACCCTCACCGACGCGGGCTGGCAGGTTGCCGGCCCGGACAGCTGGTACGGCAACATCCCCGACAACACCGTCTACTACCCGCCGCAGCTGCAACGCCAGGCGAAACGGCTGGCCACGGTGTTGCACATCGACCGGTTGCACCCGGCGGTCTCCCCGATGAAGTTCGACCGGCTGACCGTCATCCTCACCCACTCCTGACCCCCCTCCGGGCCGCCCGGGCACTTGAACCGCGCCGCACCCCTGGTTGACTGACCGGCGTGACGCTCGATCCGCATACCACCGCAGGCAAGGCCGGCCTGGCCGAGATCCTGGTGGACCCGCTGCATGCGCTCGCCGCGTTCGACTACGACGGCACACTGGCGCCGATCGTGGCAGACCCGATGGCGGCGTACCCGCAGTCCGGGGTGGTCGCGGCGATGCGCGACCTGGCCGGCGTGTTCGGTCATCTCGCCGTCATCACCGGCCGGCCGGCCCAGCAGGCGGTGGACCTCGGCGGCTTCGCCGACCTCTCCGGCCTCAACGGGCTCGTGGTGCTCGGCCACTACGGGCTGGAACGGTGGGACGCCACGACCGGCCAGGTCGAGTCGGTCGCGGAGCCACCGGGACTGGTCGAGGTGAAACAACGCCTTCCGGCGATCCTGGCCGAGCACGCTGCCGAGACCGCGTACGTCGAGGACAAGGGCTTATCGGTGGCGGTGCACCTGCGCCGCATCAGCGACCCACAGCAGGCCTACGCGCGGCTGCGCGAACCGCTGCGGCAGCTGGCCGAGACCCATGGGCTGGTGCTGGAGGAGGCCCGCCTCGCGCTGGAGGTGCGGCCGCACGGGACGGACAAAGGTGCCGCGCTACGGCGCCTTGCCGAGCAGGTCGATGCCCGGTCGGTGATGTTCACCGGTGACGACCTCGGGGACCTGGCCGCCTTCGCCGAAGTGGAGCGGATCCGTGCCGCGGGCGGCGCCGGCCTGCTCGTGTGCTCCGGCTCTGACGAAGTCACCGCACTGGCCGAACGGGCTGACCTTGTCGTCGACGGTCCGGCCGGTGTCACCGCGCTGATCGAGGCCCTGGTTGGCCAGCTGACCGAGCCCTAGCCATGGCCGACGAAGGTGCGGTCCCCGCGTCGACCCCGGCGCCGGCGTCGACGTCCGCGTCGGGCCGGTCCGGGTTGGCGGCCTCGCCGCTGGAGATCAGCGCGCGTGGTTGGTGGCAGGTCGCCAAGCGGACCTGGAGCGAGCAGGGGGAGGACCACGTGGCGCTGCTCGCCGCGGGCGTGGCCTTCTTCTCCTTCATCGCGATCTTCCCGGCCATGATCGCGACCGTCTTGTTGTACGGGGTCGTCGCCGATCCCGACCAGATCGCCGTGCAGTCGCAGAAGATCAGCGCTGCACTCCCGGGCAATGCGGCACGGCTGGTGAACACCCAGCTGGACCAGCTCTCGAACACGTCCCACAACGCGCTGAGTGTGGGGTTCGTGCTGGCGCTGCTGGTGGCGTTCTGGAGTGCCTCGACCGGTATCGGCCACCTGATCATGGCCGTGAACAGCGCGTTCGACGTACCGGACCAGCGCTCGTGGTTCGTCCGGAAGGCGATGGCGTTGGTCCTGACGCTGTGTGCGGTGGTGTTCGTCAGTATCTCGGTGGGTCTGATCGCCGTCGTGCCGCGGGTCCTCGGCCCGCTGGTGCCGATCGACAACCAGTGGCTGCTGAGCGCGGTCCGCTGGGGCGGCCTGGTCGTGACGGTGTTCATCGCGCTGTGCGTCATCTACCGGATCGCCCCCAACCGGCCGGGACCGGCGTACCGCTGGGTGGTCGTGGGCGCGGTGCTGGCGACGGCCTTGTGCGTGCTGATCTCGGTGGGGCTGTCGGTGTACGTCGACAACCTCGGCAACTACACCCAGACCTACGGAGCGCTCGCCGGTGGGGTGGTGCTGCTGCTGTGGCTCTGGCTGACGGCGTACGCGGTGCTGCTGGGTGCGGAGGTCTCTGCGGAGGCCGAACGCCAACCCCGAGTTGTCAGAAGCTGAGCACGCGATAACGTGCTCAGCTTCTGACAACTCGGCGGTCGTCGGGGAGGCGGCGGGTCCGGTGTTGGCGGTCGAGGAGTTCCAGGAGCGGGATCGCGACTCGTCGGGTGGTGTCCAGGGCGGTGCGTGCCTGGCTGCTGGTGAACGGCTGTGGCAGGTCTCGGAGTCGCTGTACGGCGGTGTCGGCCGCGTCGGGCAGCAGCACCGTGGGTCCGACGCGCAGCACGTGGCCGGCTCGTTCGGCGGCGGCCAGTTCCTTCGGGCCGAGTCCGAGCTCGGTCAGGCGGGCGGCGTCCGGCGCCGCGAACGGGTGGTCGGCGAGGTCGGCGGTCAGTACGTCGAGGGCGGTCGCCACCGGGTCGGGGAGCGTGTCGTGGTGGTCGCGACGGACCCGGCCGTCGCGCAGGCGCAGCGGTGGCTGCGCCAGGGCCGTGACCAGCTGTGCCGAGGGCAGGCCCAGCTCCCTGGCGGCGACCGCGACGGGCAGACCGGGGTCCAGCGGGTCGGCGGTGTCGTGCGCCTCGACCAGGTCGGCGAGCCGCCGGGCCAGTGACGTCGCCAGGTCCGGGTCCAGTAGCCAGCCGTCTGACTCCACCACTCCGGGCAGCGTTCCGGCGGCCCCGTCGGGGACCGGCACACCGATCCGCCGCAGCCGGTCCCGGCTGGCGATACCCCGGTGCCGGACCTCTGCGGCGGGGTCGGTGGTGCCACCCCATGCCGCCAGGGCGGCGGCCCGCTTCCGCGCCGCACCCCGGCGACGGAGGTCCGGCGGGTCGGGGTCGAGGACGGCTACCCCCCACAGTCGTCGGTTCCCCGGGTCCCGCAGCAGCGCCCGGTCATCGATCCGCAGCGGCAGCGGCCGCGCCAGCCGCAACCGGGCCAGGCCCGGCCCCAGCGGCCGCAGGTGGGTACTGACCGCCGTCGCGCCGACGTACAGCACCGGCTGCTGCGGGGGTGGGGCCTCGCCGCCGGACCCGGTGGGCCGCAGCCGGACGTCCACCGTGGAGGTCCACCACCAGGCGCCGGGGGTGACCAGGGCGTGACCGCGGTCGGCCCCCGCCGGCGCGTCACCGCCCAGGCTCAGCGCCACCCGGGCGACCCCGCCAACCTCCTCCCGGTCGGCCCCCAGCGCCTGCAAGCCGCGGACCCGCACCGTCCCGCCGTCGTACGCCAGCCGGTCCCCGACACGGACCCGGCCCGCCGGCAGGGTGCCGGTGACCACCGTGCCCGCCCCGTGGACGGCAAACCGACGGTCCACCCACAGCCGGACGTCGGCGCCGGGATCCGGATCCGGAAGCCCGCGCACGAGCACCGCCAGGGCCTCGCGCAACGCCGGTAACCCCGCACCGGTGGCGCCGCTGACCGGCAGCACCGGCGCCCCACGCAGCGACGTGGCGTCGATCGCGGTACGTGCCCGGGCCATGGCCGGCGCCGGGTCGGCCAGGTCTGCCCGGGTCACCACCACCACGCCGTGGTCGACGCCGAGCCCGTCCAGCGCCGCGAGGTGCTCAGCTGCCTGCGGCATCCACGGGTCGTCGGCGGCGACGACGAACAGCACCGCGGGCACCGGGCCGAGCCCCGACAGGGTCGTGGACAGAAACCGTTCGTGGCCGGGGACGTCGACGAACGCGACCTCGCCGACCCCTGGCAGCGTTGTCCAGCAGTAGCCCAGCGTGATCGACAACCCGCGCCGGTGCTCCTCGCCGAGCCGGTCCGGGTCGGTGCCGGTGAGGGAGCGGATCAGCGTGGACTTTCCGTGGTCGACGTGCCCCGCGGTCGCGATCACGTGCACGTGGCCTCCACGGCCCGGCGTACGGCGGTCCGGAGGGCCTGGTCGTCGGTGGGGTCGACCGCGATGAGGTCCAGCAGCAGCCGATCGTGCTCGACGCGACCCACGACCGCGGGTGAGCCGGCCCGCAGGGGCGCGGCCAGCCCGGCGGGAAGCGCCACCGCAGCACTGGGCAGGTCCACTCCCGGTGCCCCTCCGCCACCCACGGCGGCCTGGGACCAGACCGGCTCCGCGTCGGTGACGTCACCGAGGTCGGCGGCCAGCGTCTTCGCGCGGGACCACAGGGCGTCCGGGTCAGCCGCCAGCGCCGCCACCACCGGCGGGGTGGGCCCGGTCAGCGTCGCCTCCAGCGCTGCGAACGTCAGCTTGTCCACCCGCAGTGCCCGCGCCAACGGGTGCCGCCGCAACCGATGGACCACCTCCGCCCGGCCGAGAACCAGCCCGCACTGCGGACCACCCAGCAGCTTGTCGCCGGACGCGGTCACCAGCGCCGCGCCGGCCCGCAACGTGTCGGCGGCGTTGGGCTCCTCCGGAAGCCGGGGGTGCCGGGACAACAGGCCGGAGCCGATGTCGGCCACCACCGGCACCGGCAGCCGCGCGAGCTCCGCGACCGGCACCGCGGAGGTGAACCCGGAAACCACGAAGTTGGACGGATGGACCTTCAACACGCACCCGGTGTGCTCGCCGACCGCGCCGGCATAGTCCTCGAACCGCACCCGGTTCGTCGTACCGACCTCCCGCAGCCGCGCACCGACGGACTCCACCAGCTCCGGGATCCGGAAACCGTCGCCGATCTCCACCATCTCCCCGCGGGCGATCACCACCTCACGCCCGGCAGCCAGAGCGCAGGCAGCCAGTGCCACCGCCGCCGCGTTGTTGTTGACCACGTGCACATCACCGGCATCCGGAACGGCGGCACGCAGCGCCGCGAGCGCCCCACGGCCGCGCGGGCCCCGCCGCCCGGTGTCGAGGTCGAGCTCGACATCGGAGGCACCCGCCACCTGCTGGATCGCGGTCACCGCCGCCGCGGACAGCGGCGCCCGGCCGAGGTTGGTGTGCACGATGACCCCCGTCGCGTTGAGGACCCGGTGCTGGGTCGTGGCCGTCGCCGGAAGCGCCGAAAGGGCCGCGCCGATGACCGCCTCGGGTGCGATCTCCCCCTCGCGACACCGTTGCTGCGCGGTGCCGACGGCAGCCTTGACCAGCGTCAGACCCAGCCGGGTGGTCGCGGCGCGGACCTCGGGGTCGGCCAGCACATGGTCGGTACGCGGCACTGCGCGTCGCCGGTCCTCCACTCGCCGTACCTCCAGGCTCTGGCCAGGCTCTGGCATGGCGGAGGCGGACGGGAATCGAACCCGCCTGGCCGAGCTACTCGGCCACAACGGTTTTGAGGACCGCGCCCGTCACCAGACGAGATACGCCTCCACCGAGCACCCTATCTCCGGGGGTAGGTTGCGGGGATGGCCACACCCTCGGTCCGGTGGCGACGTGACTGGCTGGTGCGCGGCCGGGCACGACTGACGATGGAGCTGCGGGACGGGGCCGACCGATGGGTGGCCTCCGACCCCGGGTTGGCCCGGCTGCGGCAGGCCGTCCGCGCGACGCTCGCAGTGGGGACCACGCTGCTGGTGGAGTGGGGCGTGGCGACCGCTACCGGCGCGTCGGTGATGTTGCCGATGCTGATGGGGGCGGTGGTAGCGCTGCTGATGGCCACCACGATCAAGGAGATCCGGCGTACCCAGGTCCTCAAGAGCGCGGCCGGTGCCCCGGTCGCCGCTATCGTCGGGAGCACCCTCGGCGTGGTCGCCGTACAGCAGCACGCGGTCGGCCTTGCGGTCTTCGTGGGGGTCTCGTTCGTGGCGGTGTGGGTACGCCGGTTCGGGACGCGGTGGTTCTCCTTCGGCTTCCTGTTCTGGCAGGGCTACTTCTTCGTGATGTTCCTGCGCCCGCCGCTGTCGGTGATCCCCACGTTGGTGGTGGCGATCGTGGTCGGCTCGGTGTGGGTGGCGGTCCTGCTGCTGACGGTGCTGTACGACGATCCGCAGGCCAAGCTGGTGCGGACCATCGCCGCGTTGCGCGCGCGGGCGCGAGCCGCGGTGTCGGCTGCGCTTGATGTTCTCGACGGCCCTGGGGAGCCCCGCCGGATGCGGACGCTGCGTCGTCAGCTGGTGCAGCTGTCGGAGGTGGCCCTGCTCCTGGACGGCCAGCTCTCCGACTCGCGCGCGCTGCCGGAGGCGGCTGACCCGGTGCGGGTACGGCGATGGGCCATCGACATGGAGATCGGCATGGATGAGCTGGTCGCCGCCGTCCTCGACCTCGCCGACGACCTCGGTGCTCCCGGTGCGGTGCCGCCAGCGGTGCTCCGCCGGTCGCGGGCCACCCTGCGCGTTCTGGGATGGGGCCAGCCCGACCTCGCGACGACGGCGGCCCAGCGGCTGGCCGGGTCCGGCAGCGAAGGAGTGGTGGCGGCGCGGTCCCTGGGGCGGGCAGCGGGGTTCCTGCTGGAGACGGTGCGCCGCTGGGACTCCGGAGAGTTGCTGGCGCCGTCGCGTGCCGAGGGCGCGGCCGACGGTGACGCCGAGGCTACCGAGGAGGAGGGGGCGTTGCGGGCCTTCCGGGGGGAGGAGTTCGAGCCGGTCGTGACCTTGTTCAGTGGCAACCTGCCCGGGACCGCTGCGCTGGCGGAGGAAGCGGTCGCCCGTGAGGACGCGCCGTGGTGGCATCCGGCCGGGCTGAAGCTCACCAGCCGGCAGGCCGTGCAGGCGGCGGTCGCGGCAGGACTGGCGATCCTCGCGGGGGAGCTGATCTCCGAGCGCCGGTTCTACTGGGCGGTGATCGCGGCGTTCATCGGCTTCACGGGGACCGCAACCGCGGGAGAGACTCTGCGCAAGAGCGTCGCGCGGATCACCGGCACCGTTGCCGGGCTGGTGGTGGCGGTCTGGCTGGCTGACCTCACCGCCGGGCACTCCGACGTGGCGGTGGCGGTCCTGCTTGCCTGCATCTTCGCCGCCTTCTACGTCCAGCCGATCTCGTATGGCTTGATGATCTTTGCCATCACCCTGCTGCTGGGCCAGCTGTACACCCTGCTGAACCGGTTCAGCGACCAGATCCTGCTGGTGCGGTTGGAGGAGACGATCGCCGGGGCCCTGATCGGGGTGGCGGTGGCACTCCTCGTCCTGCCGGCCGGCACCCGGTCCACGCTGCGGGTGGCCCGTCGGCGCTTCCTCGACGACTTAGCGGACCTGTTGCAGGACTGTGCGCGTCGTCTGGACGGGGAGGAACCCGAGCGGGACCTGCTGGCCGGGGTCATGGTGCTCGACTCCAGTGCGCGCCAGGTGGTCCGGGCCAGACGGGCGCTGACCAAGGGGCGGCTGTTCGGCGCTGACCGGGCCGGGCTGCGCTACCGCGTCGCGGTCCTCGGTGCGTGCGGTACGGCGGGGCGAGCGGTCGCCGGCATCGTCGCGGCACTGCCCGCGCCACGGGAGCACGCGATGGCGCAGGTGTGCCGGGAACTGGTGGAGGAGTCCCGGCGCCTTGCCGATGCCGCGGACCTGGCGGACCCCCCACCGCTCCCGGCGGGGCTGGATGACGTCGCCACCCGGATCGGGCCGCTGCTGGCGCAGGTCACCACAGGTCGGGCGGCGACGTCAACGTGGTCAACGCTGGCGCTGCATGCCCGCCGTCTCGCGGAGTCACTGGCTTTGCTGACCCCTCGTGGCCGGGTCTCGTGACACCGTGGGTGGAGAACCTACCCGGCGGGCAGGTTGAAACCGGAGGCGATGTTCAGCGTGGTGCTGAACGTGAGGTACATCAGCCAGATTCCGGTGAGCAGGTGCGAAATGCCATGATATTTCAGACCCCATGATATTCCCACGCTGTTGACGAAGTCCGAGATGTATACCGAGGTCAGTCCGGCGAAAAGGATTCCCACTGGCCACCCGCCGTCGACGGGGAAGAAAACCACCATCCCCAAGATGGAGAGGATGGTGAACGCCACCGCCATCCCGGCATTGGGTCGGCCGTCGTTCTGCTGGTACCTGTTCCAGCCGAGCGCGAACCAGTGGATGCCGTAAGCGCTGAACGCGAGCGCCGCCATGAAGACGGGCGGATCCTTGAACACCTCGAACCACGTCATACCCACGAAGACAATGACGCCGGTGACGAACTGGCAGAACCCGGGGAGCCATATGCCCCACACGCCGACAGCGCGATCAACGGTCTCACTGCGGGTGGGCCACCCGAACAGCTCCTGCGGGCCCCAAATGAGGTATCCGGTGCCGAGTCCGAAAAAGCCGAGGACGAACGGTGGAAACCCTGAGGCAGCAAAGTGGACCATGTCAGCACACCTCCGATAGCGGAATTGCTGATACGACGCGACATCCTACTCCTGATTGCAGCACGATGCTTGTATTGCAACCATTGTTGAGGAATCCTCGAGCGCCACCTCCGACAAAACAGACGAAAAGGAGATGGCACGAGGGCTCCCGACGCTGAACGGTGTACGAAGAGTGGATTCGGGAATACAGTGGAGTCGTCGTGGCGACGTTGTGAAGGGAGCCGGCGATGGCCAAGCGGACCTTCATCGGATCCTGGCCGGTGATCCGGCAGGTATCAGGAGCAGACCGGTTAGGACGCGGCAGTGCCGTGTCCAGCCAGCACACGCGCGGTCTGCGGGCACGGACCGAGAGCGCGGACCGGGTCGTGGACTCTGTCTGCCCCTACTGTGCCGTCGGCTGCGGGCAGAAGGTCTACGTCAAGGACGAACAGGTCATCCAGATCGAGGGCGACCCCGCGAGTCCGGTGTCCCGCGGGCGGCTGTGCCCCAAGGGCAGCGCCAGCAAGCAGCTCGTGACGTCCCCGGGCCGGGTCACGAGAGTGCGTTACCGCCGCCCGCACGGCACCGAGTGGGAGGACCTGGACCTCGACACCGCCATGGACATGATTGCCGACCGGGTGATCGCCACCCGTCGCGACTACTGGCAGTGGGAGGACCAGGGCCACCGGGTCCGCCGTACCCTCGGTATCGCCAGCCTCGGAGGAGCGACCCTCGACAACGAGGAGAACTACCTCATGAAGAAGCTGTACACGGCGATGGGCGCGATCCAGATCGAGAACCAGGCGCGGATATGACACTCTTCGACGGTTCCCGGTCTGGGGACCTCGTTCGGTCGGGGAGGGGCCACCACCTTCCAGCAGGACCTCGCCAACTCTGACGTCATCGTCATCGAGGGGTCCAACATGGCCGAGTGCCACCCGGTGGGATTCCAGTGGGTGATGGAGGCCAAGGCCAAGGGTGCGACCATCATCCACGTCGACCCGCGGTTCACGCGCACCTCGGCGGTGGCCGACATCCACGTACCGATCCGCGCCGGCTCCGACATCGCGTTCCTGGGTGCCCTGGTGAACTACGTGCTCTCCAACGAGCGGGACTTCCGTGAGTACGTCGTCGCCTACACCAACGCGTCGAAGATCGTCTCCGACGAATTCCGGGACACCGAGGATCTGCACGGTTTGTTCTCCGGGTACGACGCCGACAGTGGCACCTACGACAACGCGACCTGGGCTTACACCGGCGAGGTCGACGAGACACTGCAGAACCCGAGGTGTGTGTACCAGATCCTGAAACGGCACTTCTCCCGCTACACCCCGGAGATGGTCGAGCAGGTGTGCGGTATTCCGCAGAGCCAGTTCACCAAGGTGGCAGAGGCGCTGGTGAACAACAGCGGTCGGGAGCGGACCGGTGCGTTCTGCTACGCCGTGGGCTGGACCCAGCACTCCACCGGGGTGCAGAACATCCGTACCGCTGCGATCCTGCAGCAGCTGCTGGGAAACATGGGGCGCACCGGTGGCGGCATCATGGCGCTGCGCGGACACACGTCGATCCAGGGCTCGACCGACATCCCCACGCTGTACGACCTGCTGCCGGGATACCTGCCGATGCCCATGGCCGGCACGTACGGCGACTTCGCCACCTACATGGCCCTGCACGACGGTCATGCCGGGTTCTGGGGAGACTTCCGCGCCTACACCGTCAGCCTGCTGAAGTCCTACTTCGGGGACGCCGCTACGGCCGATAACGACTACTGCTTCGACTACCTGCCGCGGCTGACCGGTGACCACTCGACGTACCCCACCGTGGTCGGGCAGATCGAAGGCGACGTGAAGGGCTACTTCCTGGTCGGGGAGAACCCGGCCGTCGGCTCGTCGAACGGCAAGATGCAGCGGATGGGAATGGCCAACCTGGACTGGCTGGTGGTGCGTGACCTCGCGATGATCGAGTCGGCGACGTTCTGGAAGGACAGCCCGGAGATCGAGACCGGCGAGTTGCGTACCGAGGACATCGGTACCGAGGTGTTCTTCCTCCCCGCGGCCGCTCACACCGAGAAGGATGGGACGTTCACCAACACCCAGCGGATGTTGCAGTGGCACCACAAGGCGGTCGAGCCCCCCGGTGACTGCGTCAGCGAGCTGCGGTTCTACTACGAGCTCGGAGAGCGGATCCGTGCCAAGCTCGCCGGCTCTACCGACGAACGGGACAAGCCGCTGCTGGACCTCGCCTGGGACTACCCGGTCGACGACACCGGCGAGCCGAGCGCGGACGCGGTGCTGCGCGAGATCAACGGCACCGGCCCGGACGGCCGCGCGCTCTCGTCGTACACCGAGCTGAAGGACGACGGGTCCACGGCGAGTGGGTGCTGGATCTACTGCGGGGTGTACGCCGATGAGGTGAACCAGTCCAAGCGGCGCAAGCCCCGCGACCAGCAGCACTGGGTCGCGCCGGAGTGGGGCTGGGCGTGGCCGTCGAACCGACGCCTGCTGTATAACCGTGCCTCGGCCGACCCCGAGGGGCGGCCGTGGAGCGAGCGGAAGGCCTACGTGTGGTGGGACGCCGACGCCGGACGCTGGACGGGGCACGACGTGCCGGACTTCATCGCCGACCGGCCACCGGACTACGCGCCCCCCGATGGCGCCACCGGGCCGGACGCGCTGAGCGGACGCGACGCGTTCGTGATGCAGACCGACGGCAAGGCATGGTTGTTCGCCCCGACCGGCACCGTGGACGGGCCGATGCCGACCCATTACGAGCCGCCCGAGTCGCCGTTGGCGAACGCGCTGTACGGCGAGCAGAACAGCCCGGCGCGGCAGCACATCAAGCATGCGCAGAACCCGCTCAACCCGTCACTGACCGACGTGTTCCCGTATGTGTTCACCAGCTACCGGCTCACCGAGCACCACACCGCTGGTGGGATGACCCGCGGCCTGCCCTACCTCGCCGAGCTGCAACCGGAGATGTTCTGTGAGATCTCGCCGCGGCTCGCCGGTGAGCGCGGCCTGACCAACGGGGGATGGGCCACGGTCGTGACCACCCGCACCGCCATCGAGGTCCGCGTGCTGGTCACTCCGCGGATGCGCTCACTCCGGGTCGGAGACCGGTGGGTGGAACAGGTCGGGCTGCCGTACCACTGGGGCGGGAGCGGTCTTTCCCGTGGCGACTCCTCCAACGATCTGGTCAACCTCACGCTGGAGCCGAACGTGCACATCCAGGGCAAGGTCGGCACCTGCGACATCCAGCCGGGCCGGCGACCTCGCGGGCCCGCGCTGACGGCGTACGTCGAGGAGTATCGACGGCGCGCCGGGCTGAGTGAAGGGAGCAGCACGTGAGCAACAGGCTGTCCGGGCCGATGGACGACGTGACCGCCGACGCGGGCTACACCGAACACCCACCTCGCATGGGCTTCTTCACCGACACCAGCATCTGCATCGGGTGCAAGGCGTGTGAGGTCGCCTGCAAGGAGTGGAACGCCATCCCCGAAGACGGCATCGCGCTGACGGGCATGTCCTATGACAACACCACGCAGCTGGACGCGAACTCCTGGCGGCACGTGGCCTTCATCGAGAAGGAGCGGCCGGTTGCCACCACGACCGACCTCGGGATGCCGACGATGGGGCCGCCCACCGCCGAAGGAGAGGCCCGCGGCGATGTGCAGTGGCTGATGGCCTCTGACGTGTGCAAGCACTGCACCCATGCCGCCTGCCTGGACGTGTGTCCGACCGGGTCGCTGTTCCGCACTGAGCACGGCACCGTCGTCGTCCAGGAGGACATCTGCAACGGATGCGGGTACTGCGTGGCTGCGTGTCCGTACGGCGTCATCGACCAGCGCAAGGACGACGGGCGGGTGTTCAAGTGCACGATGTGCTACGACCGCCTCGAGGTCGGCCAGGAGCCCGCCTGTTCCAAGGCATGCCCCACCGACTCGATCCAGTTCGGCCCGCTGGACGAGCTGCGGGAGCGCGCCGAGCGCAGGGTCGAGGAGCTGCACGAGAAGGGCGTCGACGCTGCTCAGCTCTACGGCGCCGATCCCGACGATGGCGTCGGCGGTGTCGGCGCGTTCTTCCTGATCGAGGACGAGCCGGAGGTCTACGGGTTCCCGCCCGATCCGGTGGTCACGACCAAGGACCTGGCAGCGATGTGGAAGCATGTGGGGATGGCGGCGGCATCGGTTGTCGGCATGGGGATCGCTGCGTTCTTCGGGCGGGGCCGATGAGAGAGCAGCCGCAAGTTCCGCAGGCGGAGTTCTCCTCCTACTACGGACGACAGATCATCAAGACCCCGGTATGGAAGCAGCCGGATGTGCCGTTGTACCTGTTCCTCGGGGGAGTGGCCGGCGCGTCCTCGGTGCTTGCCGAAGGCGCGGCACTGACCGGCCGGCCGGCGCTGCAGCGGGTCGCCCGCTGGGCCGGGTCGGTGAGCGCCGGTGCGGGAACCGTTGCGTTGATCCACGACCTCGGCCGGCCGGAGCGGTTCTTGAACATGCTGCGGGTGTTCAAGCCGACGTCGCCGTTGTCGGTGGGGTCGTGGGTGCTCGCCGGGTTCTCCGGCCTGAACGGTGCGGCGCTGGCATCGAGCGTGACGGGGCTGCTCCCGAGGCTCGGACGCGCGGCGGGGATGGGGTCGGCCCTGCTCGGGCCGGTGCTCTCGACGTACACCGGTGCGTTGATCTCTGACACCGCGGTGCCGGCCTGGCACGAGGGGTACCGGGAGATGCCGTTCCTGTTCGCCGGGAGTGCCGCGGCGTCGGCGGGCGGTGTCGCGATGGCCGCTACGCCGGTGGCGCAGGCCGGTCCCGCCCGGCGGATGGCGGTCGTCGGTGCGGCGCTGGACGTTGCGGCGGGTGAGGTGATGCAACGCCGGATGGGGATGGTGGCCGAGCCCTACCAGCAGGGCCACCCCGGCATGCTGATGAAGGTGGCGCGCGGGCTGATGGCCGGCGGTGGTGCGTTGTCACTGCTGGGCGGGCGGTCCCGCCTCGCGTCGGTAGCGGCCGGTGCGGCGCTGGTCGGTGGGTCGGTGGTCACCCGGTTCGGGGTCTTCCGCGCCGGGCTGGCCTCTGCGGAGGACCCGAAGTACACCGTCGTACCCCAGCGGCAGCGCCTCTCCTCCTCGCAACGTCCTGCACACCGGCAGTGATACCGCGCGCGGTGCAGGACGTAGTGTAGGGGCGTGACGGTCGAGCCCGTGCGGTTGACGCAGTACGCCGAGGGCGGCGGTTGTGCGTGCAAGGTTCCCCCCGATGAGCTGGAGCGCGTGCTCGGCCAGGTCACCATGGGTCACGCCGACGGCGACCTCCTCGTTGGGCTGGATGACGGCGACGACGGTGCGGCGGTCCGCATCAACGACGGCCAGGCGATCATCGCTACCGCCGACTTCTTCACCCCCGTCGTCGATGACCCGTACGACTGGGGCCGGATCGCTGCGGCCAACGCGCTGTCCGATGTCTATGCCATGGGCGGTACGCCGGTGGTGGCGGTCAACCTGCTGGCGTGGCCACGTGCCACGGTGCCGTTCGACCTGGCCCGGGAGGTGCTACGCGGCGGCGCCGACGTCTGCCGCGAGGCGGCGACCCATCTTGCCGGGGGCCACAGCATCGACGACCGCGAGCCCAAGTACGGGCTGGCAGTCACGGGGATCGCCGACCCCGACCGGCTCCTGCGGCTCGACACCGGAAGACCCGGACTCCCTCTCACCCTGACCAAGCCCCTCGGCGTCGGTATCAGCAACAACCGGCACAAGGCGACCGGGGAGCCGATCCCCGATGCGGTCGCCTCGATGACCACGCTGAACCGGGATGCGTCAGCCGCCGCGTTGGCGGCCGGCGCCACCTGCGCCACCGACGTGACCGGGTTCGGGTTGCTCGGCCACCTGCACAAGCTGGCGCGGGCCAGCGGCCTCGCCGCCGTCGTACGCGCAGACGCCGTGGCGTACCTGCCCGGCGTACGGGAGTGGCTGGCCGAGGGGTACGTCCCCGGCGGGAGCCGGCGCAACCTGGACTGGGTACGACCGCACCTCAGCGCCGGCGTCGACGAAGGTGAGCTGTTGTTGCTCGCCGACGCCCAGACCTCCGGCGGCCTCCTCGTCGCCGGCGAGGTGCCCGGTCACCCCGTCATCGGCGAGCTGGTCCCCGGCTCCCCCGGCACCCTCCGAGTTGTCAGAAGCTGAACACGCCAGCACGTGCTCCACTTCTGACAACTCGGTAGCCGCCGTCGGCGAGGCCGGCCCGGATCTCGAACACGTTTGCCCGCGCCCGGTCCCGGGTACGCGCCCACGACCAGGCCATCGCCGCGACGTACAGCGGCAGGAACGGCAGTCCGCCGCAGCACGCCCACTGGGTCGCGTGTCGTTCCTCGTGGGTGAGTAACCGCGGGTGGTCGGTCAGCCACGACACCGGCCGGCCGGTGACCACGACCGATCCCACCGTGAACGCCCGGGCGACCGGGAACGGCAGCCGGTACCCGCCCGCCAGGCGGAGGTCCCGCGGGCCGGGGGCGACGGAGGCGCGTCCGGCCGCGGCGACCAGCAGGCCGAGCGGGGTGGAGAGGTTCACCCAGTTCGCGACGCCACGGACCCGCCACCACTGCATGGGTCCATCCTCCCGCACCACCGTCCGACTGTCTGGTGAGACGGCGTCTCAACATACGAACCCCGCCGCCGCTTCCGGAACAGGCATGACCTAGAGTCGTGCCCGACTCATCCAGAGGGGTCGAGGGACCGGCCCGATGACACCCCGGCAACCCCTCGCCTGCCCAGCCAGGCGTTGACGGTGCCAACTCCGGAGAGATGAGGAGGAGGCCTCATGACCATCACCCACGCACCCGAGCAGTCGGCGACGCCTGCGACCGAGCACCCCTTCGGCAACGCCCGATGTCTGGTCTGCCGCGAGTGCGGTGCCGAACAGCCACTTGGCCCGTTCTACGCATGTCCGGAGTGCTTCGGTCCCCTTGAGGTCGGCTACGACTACGACGTCCTGCGTGCGATACCGGACCTACGCGCCCGTATCGAGGGCGGCCCTTCGAACATCTGGCGGTACGCCGACCTGTTGCCGGTCCGTCCCGACATCGCCTCGATCCCCAACACCGAGCCGGGCCGGACGCGGCTGGTCCGCGCCGACAACCTCGCCCGCGAGCTCGGCATCAAGGGGCTGTGGATCAAGGACGACTCCGGTAACCCCACGCACTCGTTCAAGGACCGGGTGGTCGCCGTGGCGCTGGCCGCCGCCCGCGAACTCGGTTTCCAGGTAATCGCCTGCCCCTCCACCGGCAACCTGGCCAACGCCGTCGCCGCGGCCGCTGCCCGCGCCGGGCTCCGTAGCGTGGTCCTCATTCCCTCCGATCTGGAACGTCCGAAGGTCCTCACGACCGCGGTGTACGGCGGGACGCTGCTCGCCGTCGAGGGCAACTACGACGACGTCAACCGGCTCGCGTCGGAGATCGCCGGTGAGGAGGACGACTGGGCATTCGTGAACGTCAACGTCCGGCCGTACTACGCCGAAGGCTCCAAGACACTCGGGTTCGAGGTGGCCGAGCAGCTCGGCTGGCGGCTGCCCGGGCAGGTGGTCATTCCCGTGGCGTCGGGCGCGCAGCTGGTCAAGGTGGACAAGGGGTTCCGCGAGCTCACCTCGCTCGGGCTGGTCGAGGACGCGCCGTACCGGATCTTCGGGGCACAGGCGGCGGGTTGTTCGCCGGTAGCGACGGCGTTCCGCGAGGGGTGGGACGTGGTCCGCCCGGTGAAGCCGGACACGCTGGCGAAGTCGCTGGCCATCGGCAACCCCGCCGACGGCCCGTACGTGCTGGACGTGGCCCGCCGGACCGGCGGGGCGGTGGAATCGGTGACCGATGAGGAGGTCGTTGATGGGATCGCCTTGCTGGCACGCACCGAAGGCATCTTCGCCGAGACGGCCGGCGGGGTCACGGTGGCGACCCTGCGCAAGCTCGTCGAGACCGGGCAGTTGGACCCCGACGCGGAGACGGTGGCGTTCAACACCGGGGACGGACTGAAGACGCTGGACGCCATCGCAGAACGCGTCGGACCGGACGCGACCATCCCGCCGACGTACGCCGCCTTCACCGCCGCGGGACTGTAGGGGCGGAACCGGAG
>CAYLOC010000012.1:0-4838 GCA_964385195.1 uncultured Nocardioidaceae bacterium | reverse complement strand
CCGGAGTTGCCGGCTCGAGCCGCGAACGGTGGCCGGGGCCGCACCGGGACGGTAGCGTGGGCGATCACCGAACTGTGAGGAGAAGCCAGTGAGTGTGAATGTGCGGGTGCCGACCATCCTGCGCACCTACACCGGAGGGGAGTCCGAGGTCAGCGCAGAAGGGGCTACGTTGACCGAGGTCCTGGCGTCGCTGGAGTCGGCCTACCCCGGAATCCGGGCCCGGATCCTGGACGAGCAGGGGACGTTGCGGCGCTTTATCAACGTCTACGTCGGCAACGACGACGTCCGGTTCCTCGACGGGCTGGACACCCCCATCGCCGACGGCGGTGAGGTGTCGGTCATCCCTGCCGTCGCGGGCGGCTGACGCAACCGAGCAGCAAACCAGTCGACCAAAAGAAGGCGGAGGCGCGGTAACCGCGCCTCCGCCGAAACCTCGTCGCACCCACGAGGTATTCACCAGAATAGCCTGCGGCCGCCGCGCCACCAAGAGAACCCCGGCGAAATAGTCCGTTCGGACTATGCGACTAGTCCGATGGGGTGGGGCCTAGACTGAGGCTTCGATGCGACGGAGGTACGGCGATGGCAGTTCCCGGGAGCCGGGTGCCGGTGGGCGCCCCGCAAGCACTGGTCGAGAGCGAGCTGTTCGCGGTCGACGCCTACCTGCGCCGGTTCGATGCCACCGTGGACGAGGTCGACACCGAGCACGGCCGCGTGGCGTTGCGACGTACCGCGTTCTTCCCCGGCGGGGGCGGCCAGCCGAACGACATCGGCACCCTGGAATGGGACGGCGCGCACGTGCCGGTCACCAAGGTCAAACGCGACGGTGGCCGGATCTGGCACTGGCTCGACGTACCCGAGCTGCCGCAGCCTGGCACTGAGGTCGAGGGCGTCCTGGACTGGGACCGACGGCACCTCACGATGCGCACCCATACCGCGCTGCACATCCTCTGCGGCGTCATCTGGTCGGAGTTCGCCATCCCCGTCACCGGTGGCAACATGGAACCCGGCAAGGGACGCCTGGACTTCCCGTTCGAGTCGATGTCGACCGAGCTGGGACACCAGGTCGAGCGCCGCATCAACGAGGAGATCGCCGCTGCCCGGGACATCCTCGTGGCGTTCGTGGGCCGTGAGGTCGCGGACGAGGACGCCGCGTTGATCCGCACCGCGGCGAACCTGATCCCGCGGGAGATCGACCCGCTGCGGGTGATCGACATCGTCGGACTGGACAAGCAGGCCGACGGCGGAACCCATGTCCTCAGCACCGCGGAGGTGGGCCGGGTCGTGGTGACCAAGACCGAGTCCAAGGGGAAGGGCAACAAGCGGATCCGGCTCGAGGTCCACGACCCCGACGATTCGTCCGACCCCGACGAGGGATAGCCCGCCTGGCCCGATCGGACGGACCCGGTCAGGGGGCCGCACGGAGCCGGTAGCCCATCCCGCGGACGGTCTCGATGGACTCCTCGCCGAGCTTGCGGCGCAGGTACCGGACGTAGACGTCGACGACGTTGGAACCTGGGTCGAAGTCGAACCCCCATACCTGGCTCAGCAGCTGCTCCCTGCTCAGTACCTGGTCGGGGTGACGCAGGAACACCTCGGCGAGCGCGAACTCCCGCGCCGACAGCTCCACCGTCGCCGTGCCGACCGTCGCACGGCGGGTACGCAGGTCCAGCGACAGGTCGCCGGCACGGAGCACCGTCGCGGTGGGCGCGCTCTGCTCGGGGCGCAGCCGGAGCCGGACCCGGGCGAGTAGCTCGTCGAACGAGAACGGTTTGCGCATGTAGTCATCGGCGCCACCCTCCAGCCCGGCCACGGTGTCCTCGACCGTGTCGCGGGCGGTCAGGATCAGGACCGGCACCTCCACCCGTTGCGCGCGGAGTCGCCGTAGCACGCTGAACCCGTCCAGCTTGGGCAGGCCGATGTCGAGGATCACCAGGTCGAACTCGCCACTCTTGACCGCCCAGAGTGCCGCCTCCCCGTCGGTCACGGTGCTGGTGGTGAACCCGTTGGCACGCAGGCCCTTCTCGATGAACGACGCGATGCGTTCTTCGTCCTCGGCAATGAGGATCTGGCTCACTGACGCTCCTGGGGCAGACCCGGCAGTACGACGGTCGGCTCGTTGTCCGGCAGCGGCGCCGGTGCGAACGGCAGGTCCAGGGTAAACGTTGACCCACGCCCGGGTGCGCTGGCCAGCCGCACGAGGCCGCCGTGTGCGGTGGCGATGCTCTGCACGATTGTCAGCCCCAGGCCGGCCCCGCCGCCGCGTTCGCCGTCGCCCCGGAAGAACCGCTGGAAGATCTGCTCCTGCCGCTCCTCCGGGATCCCCGTACCGGTATCGCGGACCCACAACAGCAGCCGGCCGTCCTCCACCCGGGAACCCAGGGCGATGGTGTCCCCGTCACCGGTGTGCCGGCAGGCGTTGCTGACCAGCTGGGTGAGGGCCTGGGTGAGTCGTTGCCCGTCGGCGGTCATGGTCGCCTCGGCGACCTCGTCCAGCACCCACCGGCGTACGGCGATCGTCTTGACCTTCGTCAGCGTCTCGACGACGAGGTCGGTGGCATCCACGGGTCCCTTGATCAAGAAGTCCGGACGCTCGGCCTTGGCCAACACCATCAGGTCGTCGACGATGCGGCTCATCCGGTCCAGCTCGGCGGTGACCAGCGCTCTGGTCTGCTCCTGTTCGGCCGGATCGCTCCCGGCCAGCTCGAGATGCCCACGGATGATCGTGATCGGCGTACGCAGCTCGTGACCGGCGTCGTCGAGGAACTGCCGCTGCGTGGCGAACGCGGTCTCCAGCCGGTCCAGCATCCGGTTGAACGTGTGCGCGAGCAGCGCCACGTCGTCGGTGCCGGA
Source organism: uncultured Nocardioidaceae bacterium (assembly GCA_964385195.1). Taxonomy (GTDB): domain Bacteria; phylum Actinomycetota; class Actinomycetes; order Propionibacteriales; family Nocardioidaceae; genus CAYLOC01. Next base: position 1,988 of record CAYLOC010000012.1, on the reverse strand, counting down.
GACACTGATGCGCCGGGTCAGGTCCGACTCCCCGATCTGCTCCGCCGTCCGGCGTACCGTCCGGATCGGAGCGAGCACCTGGCCGGCGATGAGCCAGCCCGCAAGTCCGGCGAGCACCAGCGACCCCGCCCCGACCAGCCCGAGGACCCGCACGAACGACCAGGCCTGCTGGTGGGCGTCGCGCAGGAACTCCACGGCGACGAGCGCCCCTTGTTGTGGGCTGCCCTGGACAGCGACCGGGAAGACGGCGTAGTACGCGTCACCGGCCGTTGTGGAGACTCGCCCCCGGATGGGGCGGTCGGTGGCGGCAGCACGCGCGACGAACGCGTGGTCGAGGTCCAGCCGGGCCGGGGCGGGTGAAGCGCTGCGCCGGTCCGGCTTTCCCCCGACCAGACTGAAGAACGTCTCGTCCCGCTCGGCCAGGTTGTGCGTCATGAACGAGGACAGCAACGTGCTGACGTCGGTGAACGGCTGGCCGCTGACGGGGTCGCCCTGGGTGGCGAACGCCCGCAGCTTCTCCCCCTCGTGCACGAGCTCGCTCTGCGCGGACGCATCGGCCTGGCTGAGCAGCACCCGGCCGGTGATCATCACCAACGCGCCGATCGCGACCGTCACCAGCAGCATCATCCAGCCGAGGATGCGAGTGCGCGCGCTGGGCCCGCGACGCCGCTCAGTCGTCGCAGTCGTCGTGATCGGGCTCGTCATCGTCTACGTGGTCGTGGTCGTCATCGTCGGCGTCATCGGCCTCGTCGTCATCGTCCCCGGCGTCGCAGGTGCGCTCGTGGGGAACCTGGGAGGCACCGTCGGAGGTGGGCGGTGGGTTCTGTGGCTCGGTGGTGGTGGGCGCAGTGGGCTCAGTGGGCTCCTGCCCGGACGATGGTGGCTGGGACCGGGTGGTCGTGGTCGAGGGGTCCGGTGTCGTGTGGTTCGACGTGGTCGGTGTGTGGTGCTTCGGTGGCGTGGACAGTGTCGGCGGCGCCTGGGTGTGCGGCACCGACGTCCCCGTGTGCGAGGGGGTGGAGGGTACGACGATCGGACCTCCGAGCCGTGGCGGTTCAGGGCTGGCCAGCGCACCCGCGGCGAACCACGCGGTGGCCAGCAACAAGGCGACGGCGAGGACCGAGGCTGCTCTCCAGTGCGTCATGCCCACGAGTCTGACCCTAACCGGTGGCAGCGCGGTGAGAGCCAGATGAGAGTCCTCTCATCTTCCCTCCCCGCGACTTCGCAACGACCGGACCCACGGCCTCCGGGAGATGCGTGAGGGGTTTGCACTCTCCCGGGGAGAGTGCTAATAATGGGGATTAGCACTCTCAACCCGAGAGTGCCACGGATCGGTTCGATGAGGGCCTGGTCGGCTGCGGGAAGGGAACGCAGGCGGCGGGTCCGTCCGTCGCGGGCATCGGCTGATCGTATCCACGTCTCAAGCGCGGGAGGACTCGCGTACATGCCCAAGTTGATTGCATTCGATGAGGAAGCCCGTCGCGGCCTCGAGCGGGGGATGAACACCCTGGCCGACGCCGTGAAGGTGACGCTGGGCCCGAAGGGCCGCAACGTCGTCCTCGAGAAGAAGTGGGGCGCGCCGACGATCACGAACGACGGTGTGTCCATTGCCAAGGAGATCGAGCTCGAGGACAGCTACGAGAAGATCGGCGCCGAGCTCGTCAAGGAAGTAGCCAAGAAGACCGACGACGTCGCCGGTGACGGTACGACGACCGCCACCGTGCTCGCCCAGGCCATGGTCCGGGAAGGACTGCGCAACGTCGCGGCCGGCGCGAACCCGATGGCGCTGAAGCGCGGTATCGAGTCCGCGGTCGAGGCCGTGACCGAGCAGCTGTTCGCCGCGGCCAAAGAGGTCGAGACCAAGGAGCAGATCGCCGCGACTGCCGGCATCTCCGCCGGTGACCCCAGTGTCGGGGAGATCATCGCCGAGGCGATGGACAAGGTCGGCAAGGAAGGTGTCATCACCGTCGAGGAGAGCAACACCTTCG
>CAYLOC010000011.1:16001-28742 GCA_964385195.1 uncultured Nocardioidaceae bacterium | reverse complement strand
GCGCCGGCCACCACGTTCGCCCACCTCGACGCGACCACCGAGCTCACCCGTGAGCTGGCCGCACTCGGGATCTACCCGGCGGTGGACCCGCTGACGTCGACCTCGCGGATCCTGGACCCGCGCTACATCGGCCAGGACCACTACGACACCGCGACCCGGGTCAAGCAGATCCTGCAGCGCAACAAGGAGCTGCAGGACATCATCGCGATCCTCGGCGTCGACGAGCTGTCGGAGGAGGACAAGGTGATCGTGTCCCGCGCGCGGCGCATCCAGCGGTTCCTGTCCCAGAACACCTACGTCGCCAAGCAGTTCACCGGCATCGAGGGCTCGACGGTGCCGCTGCAGGACACGATCGAGGCCTTCACCAAGATCTGTGACGGCGAGTACGACCACGTCGCCGAGCAGGCGTTCTTCATGTGCGGTGGTCTCGACGACGTCGAGCGCAAGTGGGCCGATATCCAGAAGGAAGGCTAGGACGTCCCGATGGCGGCAACCCTGCAGATCGAGCTGGTCGCGGCCGACCGGATCGTATGGTCCGGTGAGGCCCGGATGGTGCTGACCCGGACCGTCGACGGTGAGCTCGGCATCATGGCCAACCACACGCCGCTGCTGTCGGTGCTCTCCATCGGAACCGTGGACATCCGGGGCGAGGACGGGGAGCATCTCGTGGCTGCGGTCGACGGCGGGTTCATCTCGGTGGCGAAGAACCGGGTCTCGATCCTGTCCGGGCGCGTGGAGGTCTCCGACGAGATCGACGTCGAGGCGGCACGACGGGACCGCGAGGCAGCCGAGAGCATGACCGACGAGGACGAGGCCGCCGACGCCGTAGCATTGGCCGATGCCAGGATCGCCGCGTACGAGAAGGCCTCCTAGCCGATGCCGTGGTGGGCCGACATCCTCGATGTCATCGGCCTGCTTGTCGCCCTGGCCCTTGCCTGCGTGCTGTTCCTGTTCGGGCGTCGTCGCTGGCTCAGCCGGGGCGGCGCCACTTTCGAGTGCAGTGTGCGGCTGCGGTCCCCACGCACCGAGATCGGCCGCTCCACCGGCCGGGGCTGGACCCTCGGCGTGGCGCGGTACTCCGGCAGCACCTTGCAGTGGTTCCGGGTGTTCTCGTTCTCGCCCCGCCCCAAGCGGGTGTTCCACCGGACGCTGCAGGTGACCGGTCGGCGTACCCCGCAGGGAAGCGAGGCGTTCGCGCTGTTCTCCGGTCACCTGGTGGTGGCCGTGCGCCTCGACACCGGCGAGACGATCGAGATGGCGATGGGGGAGCGGGCGCTCACCAGCTTCCTGGCCTGGACCGAGGCGGCTCCGCCCGGCTCTCGCCGGCTCCCTCCGCACTGAGGTGCGGCCGCCGGGTCGTCTACGCTGACGGCATGGTGAACCTGACTCGCATCTACACCCGTACCGGGGACGGCGGCGAGACCCGTCTCGGCGACAACAGCGTGACGGTGAAGACTGATCCGCGGCTGATCGCCTACGCCGACGTGGACGAGGCGAACTCACACATCGGGACCGCGATCGCCTCCGGGGACCTGGCCGAAGACGTGGTCGAGGTCCTCACCTGGATACAAAACGACCTGTTCGACGTCGGTGCCGACCTGTGTACCCCCGTGGTCGAGGACCCGAAGGTGCCGCCGCTGCGGGTGGAGCCGGACTACGTCAAGCGGCTGGAGGACTGGTGCGACCACTACAACGAGGACCTGCCCAAGCTCCGGTCGTTCATCCTGCCCGGGGGACGGGCCGGAGCGGCGCACCTGCACGTGGCGCGCACCGTCGTACGGCGGGCCGAGCGCAGCGCGTGGGCCGCGCACGCGGAGTACGGCGACACCATGAACACCGGCGCGATCAAGTACCTCAACCGGCTCAGTGACCTGCTGTTCATCCTTGCCCGGCACCACAACGCCGTGGAGGGCGACGTGCTGTGGAAACCCGGCGGGGAACGGGGAGGCGGGCCTGCGTAGGGTGCGGATATGCACCTCACCGACCAGACCGCCGTCGTCTCCGGCGCTGCTTCCGGTCTCGGAGCAGCCACCGCCCGCGCCCTTGCCGACCGGGGCGCCCGCGTGTTCGGGCTGGATCTGGAGCGCGCCGTCGACAAGGCGGAGCCGCCCGACGGAGTCACGCTGGTGCCCACCGACGTCAGGGTGGACGCGGACGTGCGGGCCGCGATCGACCAGGCAGCCGCTGCGGGGCCGTTGCGGGTAGCGGTCAGCTGCGCGGGCATCGCCACCGCGGGACGGGTGCTGTCGAGGAACGGGCCGCATGACCTCGAAGCGTTCCGCACCACCATCGACGTCAACCTGGTCGGCACGTTCAACGTGCTCCGGCTGGCCGCGGAGGCGATCGCGCAGACCGAGCCGGAGGAGACCGGCGCTCGTGGGGTCATCGTCAACACGGCCTCGGTCGCGGCGTACGAGGGTCAGATCGGGCAGATCGCCTACGCCGCCTCCAAGGGCGGGGTCGTGGGGTTGACGCTGCCGGCCGCCCGGGACCTGGCCAACCTGGGTATCCGGGTGTGCACGATCGCCCCCGGCATCGTCGATACGCCGATGATGGCCGGCATCAACGAGGAGTTCCGGGCCGCGCTCGCCGAGGGCGTGCCGTTCCCCAAGCGCCTGGCCCGGCCCGAGGAGTATGCGCAGTTGGTGACGATGATCCTCGACCACGACTACCTCAACGGTGAGGTGATCCGGATGGACGGCGCGCTTCGCATGGCCCCTCGCTGACCTCCCGGTAATTCCCGGCCGTTGTACGGCGCGGAGGGCAACGTTTCGCCCGGTCGGCGCGTCATACTGGTAGGAACCGCCAGCGGGGAGGTGCGCCAGGATGTGGCTCGAGGTCGCAGAACCGGCCGTGATCGAGGCCGGGGAGCATCTGGACGCCCGGAACGTCAGTGATGTCCGTGGCCGTGTGGACCAGGCGCTGCAGACCCCGGCCACCGACGTCGTCCTCGACATGTCCCAGTTGCAGCTCATCGACGCGGCGGGCCTGGGACTGGTGGCCGCGACCCACGTGCGCTGTTCGCGTGCCGGAGTCCACCTGGTGCTGCGCGACTGCCCCCCGCGCTTCCGCCGCCTGCTCGCGGTGACCAGGCTGAACCGCATCCTGCGCCGGGCCTGATCCGCATCGTCGTACCCTGCTGGCAGGACCCCGCAGCAGAAGGGAGCGCCGGTGGTGGACTGGGCCGCGGTTGACCGTGCGACGGCAGCGCTGGACCCGCCGCTGGCCGCGCTGGACCTTGACGCCTTCGACGCGAACGCGCAGGACCTGCGACGGCGCGCCGGGGCATTGCCGATCCGGGTGGCAAGCAAGTCCGTGCGCTGCCGCGGGTTGTTGGAGCGGGTCCTTGCGCTTCCCGGCTTCGCGGGGGTGTTGTCCTACTCGTTGCCGGAGGCGCTCTGGCTGGCCCGGGCCGGTCTTCGCGACATCCTGGTCGCCTACCCCAGTGCGCACCGAGACGCATGGCGCGACCTTGCTGCCGACCCCGTCGTGGCCGGGGCGGTGTGTGTCATGGTCGACAGCACCGAGCAGCTGGACTTCATCGCCTCCGCTATCGGGCCCGCTCCGGCGGCGGAGATGCGGCTGTGCCTGGAGGTCGATGCCTCGCTGCGGATCGGCCCGGCCCATCTGGGGGTGCGGCGCTCACCGGTGCGCACACCGGGACGGGCACGCCGGCTGGCCGAGGAGATCCAGCGACGACAGGGGATGCGGCTGAGCGGGGTGATGTTCTACGACGCGCAGATCGCCGGCCTTCCGGACACCTCTGCGGCGGTGCGCTGGGTGAAGCGGCGGTCGGCCGCCGAGCTGTTGCAGCGGCGGTCCGCCGTGATCGACGCCGTCACCGACGTCGGCCCGCTGGACCTGGTCAACGGTGGCGGCACCGGCAGCCTGCACGTGGCCGGCGCGGACCCGTGCCTGACCGAGCTCGCGGCCGGCTCGGGGCTGTACGGCCCGACTCTGTTCGACGGCTACCGGGACTTCCGGCCGGCACCTGCGATGGGGTTCGCACTCCCCGTCGTACGGCGACCGGCGCGGCGGATCGCGACCGTGTTCAGCGGCGGGTACCTCGCCTCCGGCCCGCCCGGCTGGTCCCGTGCTCCGCGTCCGGTCTGGCCCCCGGGGCTGTCCCTGCTGCGGACCGAAGGGCCGGGAGAGGTGCAGACCCCGGTCCGGGGGCGGGCGGCGCGCGGGCTCTCCTGCGGGGACCGGGTCTGGTTCCGGCATGCCAAGGCGGGCGAGATGCTGGAGCGGTTCGACCAGGTGTACTGCATCCGCGAGGGGGCGGTGGCGGACACGGTTCCGACCTACCGTGGGGAGGGGAGGAACTTCGGATGACTTCTCGCCCGCGCCGCTGGCGGAACTGGTCCCGCCTGGAACAGTCCCGGCCACGCCAGGTCTGTCATCCACGGAGTGTCGCCGAGCTCGTCGAGTGTGTTCGATCCGCCGCGCATCGCGGGCAGCGGGTGCGTGCAGTCGGGGCGGGGCACTCCTTCACCGGCGCCGCGGTGGCCGAGGACTGCCAGGTGCGGCTGGACCGACTGGACCACCTCATCGACCTCGACCAGCGCACCGGGCGGGTCACCGTCGAGTCCGGTGTCACACTGGGCAGGTTGAGCCGGCTGCTCGCCGTCCACGGCCTGGCGATGGAGAACCTCGGTGACGTCGACCGGCAGACGATCTCCGGCGCCATCGCGACCGGCACCCACGGCACCGGGGCCGCCCTTCCGGGTCTGGCCGCGCAGGTGCGGGCGCTGGAGGTCGTGCGCGCCGACGGCAGCGTGGTGGAGTGCTCCGGGAGCGGGCAGGCGGGACTCTTCGAGGCGGCGCGGCTGTCGGTGGGGGCGGTCGGGGTGGTGGCGACGGTGACGTTGCAGTGCGTGCCGGCGTTCACCCTCCGTGCCGTGGAGCGCCCGATGCCGCTGGCGGAGGTGGAGGAGTCGCTGGAGGCGTTCGTGGACGGCCACGACCACTTCGAGTTCTACTGGTTCCCGCACACCGACCGGACCCTGACCAAGACCAACGACCGCGTCCCGGTCGCCGACCAGCCGTTGCCGCGCTGGCGATACGTACTCGACGACGAGGTGCTCTCCAACGGCGTCTTCGCCGCGGTCAACCGGTGGTGCGCGCTCGCACCGGGCACCACCCCCGTGGTCAACCAGCTCTCCGCACGCGCGCTCGGCGCACGGGAGTACACCGGGCCGTCGCATCAGGTGTTCTGCTCGCCTCGTCGCGTCCGGTTCGCCGAGACCGAGTACGCCGTACCCGCCGGGCGCGTGCGCGACGTGCTGCGCGCGCTCCGCTCCTGGGTGGACAGCCACGACGCCCGCATCCCGTTCCCGGTGGAGGTACGGTTCGCGGCCGCCGACGACGTCTGGCTCTCGACGGCGTACCAGCGGCCGAGCGCCTACGTCGCCGTCCATCAGAACCTGCGGATGCGGCGGGAGCCGTACTTCACCGCGTTCGAGCAGATCGCACGGGAGGCGGGGGGCCGTCCGCACTGGGGCAAGCTGCACTCCCTGGGTCGGGAGGACCTTGCGCCGCTGTACCCGCGGTTCGATGACTTCCTGGCCCAGCGCGACTCCGCCGACCCCGACCGGGTCTTCGCCAACCCCTACACCGAACGGGTCTTCGGGCCATGAGCGACCTGTTCTGCCCCGCGACTGTGCTGGTGACGCCGTACGTCGTTCCGCTCGGCCAGGCTGAGCCGTCGGGCCGGGCCGGCGCGGACCGCGCCCGACGGCTCGCGGAGTCCCTGCGCGACCGGCGCGTGGCTGCCGTGTGGTGTGCTGAGGGTAGTGCTGCGTTGCAGACGGCGAAGATCGTCGCCGGGGCGCTCGACGTACCGGTGGAGGTGAGGAAGGGGCTGAGCCCACCACTGCAGCCGGGCGAGGACGTTGCTGAGGTCCGTGCCGTGCTGGAGGAGGCCGTCGACCAGTTCCGCGGGGAGACCGTGCTGGTGGTCGGGGACGCTGCCGCGATCGGCGCGGCCGTCTCGGCGCTGATCCGGAACGCGCCCCCGGCGTACGCGCGGGACCGGCAGCTGGTCACCGGGGAGGTCGGGGAGATGCAGGTCGACGCGGACGGATGGCTGCTCACCGAGTGGGCGGGGGAGCGGGTCGAAGGCCGGTGACGTCGCTGGTGTGTTCACCTAGGATGGCAGGAACCGAACGTTCCGCACGGCCGCCCCGCCCGAAGGAGGAGCCATGACGTCGCAGAAGTTCGTCCAGCAGCTCAACGTGCAGATCGGGAACGAGTTCTCCGCCCACCAGCAATACGTCGCGTGCGCGGTCTACTACGACGCGCTGACGATGCCCCAGATGGCCTCGTTCTTCTACCGGCAGGCACTCGAAGAACGTACCCACGCCATGATGATGGTGCGGTACCTGCTCGACTGCGACGCCACTGTCCAGATCCCGGGCGCGGAGGCGCCGCAGACGGAGTTCGCCGACCTCGTGGCGCCGGTCACCCTCGCGCTGGAGCAGGAGAACCGGGTCTCGCAGCAGATTGCCGAGCTGACCGCGATCGCGCGGACCGAGAACGACTTCGCCTCGGACCAGTTCATGCAGTGGTTCATCAAGGAACAGGTCGAGGAGGTCGCCACCATGTCCGACCTGAGAGCGGTCGTGACCCGCTCCCGCGACGACATCGAGGCGATCGAGGAGTACGTGCGCCGGGAGCAGCCCGGTGACGACGCGGACGCGAGCGCGCCTCCGGCCGCGGGCCAGCAGTCCGAAGCGTAGCCGACGCATGGCGGTGGATCTGCCCGACGACCTTCCGCCGTGGATCTCGCCGTCCGGGTTCCGGGCGCTGGTCTCCGCGGTCGAGGACGACATCACTGCCCTGGGGGAGGCGCTGCGGGACCTCGATGCCGAACTGGGCGACCGAGCCTTGGAAGACGACGTACGCCGACGCTACCTCCAGGCGCTGGACGCGTACGAGACCGCCAAGGAGCGGGGACGGATCCACACCGTCCGGGACGCGCGGCCGGTCGTCGAGATGGTCGCCGAGGGCCGCTCCACCATCGCCTGGCTGCGGGCATGGGCCGGCGGCGAGGAGCCACCCGAGCAGCGTGCGCCGTGCTTCTTCGACCCCCAGCACGGTCCCTCGACCGAGGAGGTCTCCTGGGCACCGTTCGGCGGTGAGCCGCGCCCGGTGCCCGCGTGCGCCGCGGACGCCGACCGCGTCCGCAGCGGGCGTGGCCCGCTCGTGCGGGAGGTGGACATCGACGGACGTCGCCGGCCCTACTGGGAGGCCGGGGCGGCGCTGGCGCAGTGGGTCATCGGCTACTACGGCCGCTACGGCCTGACCCGCACCGCCTACCACGGAACGCCGATGGCCAGCCTGGTCAGCGGGACCTGACGGCGGAGGCAGGCCGCCGCAGGCTCAGAACAGCCGCGCGGTCGGGTCGTCGAGGCCGCGGAGCACGTCGTAGTCGACGGTGACGCACTCGATGCCGCGGTCGGTCGCCAACGTGCGGGCCTGCGGCTTGATGAGCTGTGCGGCGAACACACCGCGGACCGGGCGCAGCAGCGGGTCACGGTTGAGCAGGTCGAGGTAGCGACTCAGCTGCTCCACGCCGTCGATCTCGCCACGTCGCTTGATCTCGACCGCGACCGTCGCCCCGTCGGCGTCCCGGCACAGCAGGTCCACGGGCCCGATCGCCGTCGGGTACTCCCGCTGCACCAGGCTGAGCTCGGGGGCCAGGCTCGCCGGGTGGTCGGCGAGCAGCTCCTGGAGGTGCTTCTCCACACCGTCCTTCTGCAGCCCGGGATCCTCGCCGAGGTCGTACGCCGAGTCGCTGACCACCTCCTCGATGAGGATGCGCAGCGTGTCACCCGAACGCGCCTCCACCATCCACTGCAGCCGGTCGTCCTCGGTGCGGGACTCGGTGAGCGTGCAGGGCGCCGCCATCCAGTTCAGTGGCTTGTACGACCCCGCGTCGGAGTGCACAAGCACCGACCCGCTGGACTTGACCAGCAGCAGCCGGGTGGCCATCGGCAGATGCGCGGTGAGGGCGCCGGTGTAGTCCACCTGGCACCGGGCGATCACGACTCGCACACCGCCAGACCCTACCGGGCCGGGCCCGTCGACGGGGCGCACCCTTCGTCCGTTGGCGTGGAGCCCGCGTGGAAGACTCCCGTCCATGGCACGAGAGTTCACCACGGTCGGAGTCGTCGGTCTGGGCACCATGGGGGCGGGCATCGCGGAGGTGTTTGCCCGCGGCGGCTACACCGTGGTCGGTGTGGAGCGCACGCAGGGGGACCTGGAGCGCGGGCAGGGTCACGTGCAGCGTTCCACCGACCGCGCGGTGAAGCGGGGCAAGCTCGCCGAGGCGGAGCAGGAGGCGCTGCTGGGCCGGATGCGGTTCACCACCTCGATGCCCGACCTGGGCTCCTGTGACCTCGTGGTGGAGGCGATCGTGGAGCGGCTCGCGGCCAAGCGTGCGGTGTTCGAGGAGCTGGACGGCGTCGTGGGCCCTGACGCCGTCCTTGCCACCAACACCTCGTCGCTTTCGGTGACCGAGATCGCCGCGGCGACGTCGCGGCCCGAGCGGGTGCTGGGCATGCACTTCTTCAACCCGGCGCCGGTGCAGCGTCTGGTGGAGGTGGTCAGCACCGTGGTCACCGCCCCGGACGTGGTCGAGGACGTCCGCGGGGTGGCGGAGTCCCTGGGCAAGAGCCCGGTGTCGGTGGGCGACAAGGCCGGCTTCATCGCCAACGCCTTGCTGTTCGGCTACCTCAACCACGCCTGCTCGATGCTGGAGAGCCGCTATGCCTCGCGCGACGACATCGACGCCGCCATGCGCATCGGCTGTGGCTACCCCATGGGGCCGCTGGCGCTGCTGGACCTGATCGGGCTGGACACGGCGTACGAGATCCTGACCACGATGTACCACCAGGACCGGGACCGGACCCATGCGCCGGCGCCGATCCTGCGGCAGATGGTGACCGCGGGACTGCTCGGGAAGAAGTCCGGCCGCGGCTTCTACACCTACGACGGCCCGGGCGGGAAGGTGGTCGCCGACGACGGCACGGCCGGTGCCGCGGAGGAACCGGGCGGTCGGGACGTGCGCACCGTGGCGGTCGTCGGCTCCGGAGACCGGGCCGAGGGAATCGCGGAGGCGTGCCGTGAGGCCGGGCTGGAGGTCATCGCCGTACCCGAGGGACAGGAGCAGACTGCCGGGAACGCCGACCTGGTCCTGACGGCCGGGGAGGAGGACGCAACGCTGTTCAGCCGGCTTGATGCCGTCTGCCGGCCGGGGGCGATCCTGGCCGCGACCGGATCCGCCGTCCCCGTGGTCGAGCTGGCCGCGGCCACCGGCCGACCGGCGGAGGTCGTCGGCATGCACGTCCTCGACCCGGCGGCCGGGAGCGGCGTCGTAGAAGTGGTGTCGGGGGTGCAGACGTCCACGGAGGTGGCGGACACCGTGCGGGCGGTGAGTGCCCGGATGGGCAGGCACCCGGTGTCTTGTGCGGACCGGGCGGGCTTCGTGGTCGAGGCGCTGCTGTTCCCCTATCTCAACGACGCGGTGACGATGCTTCAGGCGCACTACGCGAGCACCGCGGACATCGACACCGCGATGAAGCTGGGCTGTGCGCTTCCGAAGGGACCGTTCGAGGTGCTGGACGAGGTGGGGGCCGACGTCGTGCTGGCTGCCCAGCGACGGCTGTTCGCCGAGACCCGCGAACCCGGGCACGCGCCCGCGCCGCTGCTGGAGCAACTGGTCACGGCCGGCCTGGGGTTCCGCGAGTACTCGGCCCGTTCCTAGTCGGCGGACCCCTGCGTCAGTGGGCGTCCTGGCGCGGGATCACGACCTCGCGCAACAGCAACAGGATGGACGCGGCGATCGGGATCGCCAGCAGCGCCCCGATGACGCCCAGCAGCGTGCCGCCGAGCAGTACGGCGATGACGATCACGATGCCCGGGATGTCGACCGAGGAGCTCATCACCCGGGGGTAGATGAAGTAGTTCTCCACCTGCTGGTAGATCACGTAGAAGATGATGCAGGCGATGCCGACCGGCAGCGAGTTGACCAGTGCGATCACCGACACGAGCACGGCGCCGACCGTCGCGCCCACCAGCGGGATCAGGTCCAAGATCGCCACGACGAGGGCCAGCGCGAGTGCGTACTCACCGAGCCCGACGATCTCAAGGAAGATGAACGAGCAGACACCGGCACACAGCGCTACCAGGAACGCGCCGATGACGTAGCCGCCGACCTGGCCGAGAACCTTGTCGCCGAGCACCGTCACCCGTGCCCGCCGCGACGCCGGGGCCAAGGAGTAGCAGGCCCGCTTGATGGACGGGAGAGAGCCGAGGAAGTACAGGGTCAGCACGAACACGAAGAACGCCTTCACCAGGGCGCTGAACACCGCCATACCGACCGTGAAGACGCTGCCGAACAGCTGCTGGGCCAACTGGGGGTCCCGCAGCTTGTCGGTCAGCGTGCCGATCACGTCGTACTTGTCGTCCAGCCGCTGGATCGTGTTGTTGTTCCGTAGTGACGACAGCCACTCGGGGGCGTTGTCGATCAGGGCGGTGATCTGGTCCCGCAGGACCGGCACGAGCGCGACCACGAACAGCGCCAGGAACGCGAACAGCCCCAGCGTCACCAGCAGGACCGCCCACGGACGCCGGATCCGGTGCCGGACCAGCCACTCCACGATCGGGCTCAGGCCGACCGCCAGCAGGAGCGAGGCCACGACCAGCACGATCACCGAGGTGACCTCGCGCAGGATCAGCCCGAGCGCCACGGCAAGGAGGACTCCGACCGCGCCCCAGAATCCCTTGTAGAACGGGGAGTGCCGGGCGAACGACGGCCCGGGACGCCCCGGGCCGCTGGCGCGGTCACCCTCGGCCGCGGTCTCGGGGGTCAGCGGCGTGTCCGGGGCGACCTCTTCTGCGGTCGCCTCCTGCTCCGCCGTACTCTCCTCAGATCCCATCGCGGGCCCACTGTGTCATGCTCGGATCACGGTTGGCCGGGTTCGTCGGTGACCGGCGCGTCTCCCGTTTCGCTCTCCTCGGTCGGGTTGGTGCTGAAGGAGTCCACCAGGTCCCGCAGCCCCCCGAGCTGGGCGACGATGCCGTCCCGCTTCTTCTGCAGCGACTCCATCTCGGCCCGTGCCTTGTCGTGCTGCCGGTCGGCGTCGGCCTGGGCGTTCTGCACGATCTGCTCGGCCTGCTTACGGGCCGCGGTCACGATCTGCTCGGCCTCCCGCCGTGCGCGGGCGGTGGAGCGCTCCGCCTCCGCCGACGCCTGTTCGCGCTGCTTGGTGGCGGCGCTGATCGCCTCCTGGGCGCGTTGTTCGGCCGCGTTGGCGCGGGTCTCGGCTTCCTGGACCAGCTTGTCGGTCTCAGCCATGGCGGCGGAGTGGTGGTCGGCGGCCTCCCGGGTGAGCCGGTCCTTCTCGACCGCGAGCGCGCGGCGTGCCTCGGCGACCTCCCGGTCCGCGGTGGAGCGCTGCTGCTCGGCCTCCCGCTTGGCCGCCGTACGCAGGCTGCTGGCCTCTTGCTGAGCGGCCAGCCGCGTCTGCTCGGCCTCCCGTTTCGCGGCGGCCAGGATGTCATCGGCCTCCGCACGTGCCTGAGTGCGCTGCTGCTCGGCCTCGGCCAGGACCGACTCTCGTCGCTCCTCCAGCTCCTGGAGCTGCACGGTGCGGATGTCGGCCGCCTCCTTCTCCGCATCGGCCTTCAGCGCCTGGGTCTCTTGCAGCGTCCGCTGTCGGGTCCGGTCGGCTGCCTCGCGGGCCTCGTGGGTGACGGTCGCGGCCTGTTCCTCGGCCAGGCGCAGCATGGCGGCCGCGCGCCCACCCAGGCCGGAGTACGTCGGCGCCTCGGACTCCTCCAGCTGCTCGTGGAGATCGGCCACCTGCGCGCGCAGCTTCTCGATCTCGGCCTCGGCGCGGCGTGAGTCGGCCGTCGTGCTCGCCTGGACCGACTCGTAGTGCGCGACGAAGGCATCCACCGCGGCCTTGTCGTAACCGCCGCGCCGGACGGTGGCGAACGTGGGCCGGCTCGGGGCCGGTTCGGGGGCGTTGGTGGGACTCGTCTGGCCCGACGGGCTCGTGGACGTGCCGCGCCCCGACTCGCTGGATCCTGACTCGGCCGGCCGTGACCCCGCGGCGGCCTTGCGCACGTCGGCCCGCGGGATGACCTGCGTCGCCTCGTTTTCCTCCTCCGAGTCCGAGGAGTTCCCGAAGATCGACAACCGCTCCTTCTTTCCCGACGGTGGCTGGCTCATGGCTGGTGGGGTACCTCCTGTGGGGCGGGCGTTGCTGCAGGTGTGCGGTCAGGGAGTGAGAACGGCCCGTAGGAGCCGGCTGCCTTACCCCGAGACCAACAACTGGTGCTATGCAGGCTACCCCCACCATCGCCTGATCGTGATGATTGACGACGGTGGTGGGGGACGCGGATCGTCCACGTGGACGATTATGGCCCGGCAGAGGATGCTGCTGGGCAGGGAAGCGGTCCACCCAACCTGTCGTGGGGATTGAGCGTTTATACACGTGAAAGGGGTGACGTGTGGCGGGCGGGATGTCGTTTGTGGACTTTGCAGCGGCCCGCTGGGCGTCGCTGTACCGCACGGCGTACCTGCTCACCGCGGAGCGGGATGAGGCAGAGGACCTGGTGCAAACCGCGCTGGTCAAGGCGTACGTCCAGTGGCGACGTGTCGCGGTCATGTCCTCTCCCGAGGCGTATGTGAGGCGGATTGTGGTGAACTCCTTCCTGTCCACCAGGCGG
>CAYLOC010000011.1:13273-15901 GCA_964385195.1 uncultured Nocardioidaceae bacterium | reverse complement strand
TCCCGAGGCGTATGTGAGGCGGATTGTGGTGAACTCCTTCCTGTCCACCAGGCGGCGAGCGGCCCATCGGCGGGAGGTGAGCCGTGCTGACGTCCCTGAGCGCGGTCTGGTCTCGCATGAGAGTGCGGTGGTGGAGCGGGACCGGATGTGGTCCCAGATCCAGCGACTGCCGGACCGGCAGCGCGCGGTTCTGGTGCTGCGGTACTACGAGGACCTCAGCGAAGCCAGCATCGCCGAACTGCTCGGTTGTTCTCGGGGGACGGTCAAGTCACAGGCGTCGGATGGGTTGCGTTCGCTGCGACGGATGCTCGACAGTGCGGACGCGACGGGCTCTCGCCGGAAGGGAGGTGCGCAGTGACCGACCAGGTGGGCATCGAGGATGAGGTGCGGGCCGGACTACACCGGGTTGCCGGCGCGGTGGACGTCCCGCGCATTGAGGTGGGCACGCTGGAGACCCGGGGCCAGATCGCGGCACGCAGACGGTACCGGTGGCGCGCCACCGCCATCCTCGCCTCTGCCGCAGCGGTAGCCGTGGTCGTGGCGGGCATCACGATCACCGTGCGTGGGGACAGTGACACCGGAATGGTGCCGCAGCCGCCTCGGGTCGCGACCCAGCCGGCCGGCCCGACCACCACCTCACTCCGGTCGGTGCAGTCCTCTCCGTCCCCCGGTCACCCCTCCGCCGTCCACCCACCACGTCATGCGCTACCACAGGGGGCTCCGGTCACGGCTCCGCACTGGGGGAAGGGTGTTCTGTACTGGGGCCAGGGTTATTCGGCAAAGGTTTCCTACCCGAGCCTGGCCACGGGCGCGGGCGTCACGCTGGTCACCACCAGGGGGAACCACGGACGGCTCGTGATACGCCGTATTGACGGTCCGCGTCTGGTGCGCTTGACGAACAATGCAGCCGGATGGCCGGTGGTCAGCGGAGACGGCCGCTACGCCGCCTGGGAGACCGCGCTCAAAGGTAGGCGTCAGAAACTCATCCTGTGGGACCTGCGCTCCGGTTCTGTGGTGCTCTCACGTGAGTTCACGTCGCACGCTCAGTGTTGTGATGCGCCATCGATCGTTCTGGGTTTCGACTCCGAACGTCGTGTCTACGTCGAAGACGGCCATGTGAAGCTGATGTGGGACACGCGGCAGCAGACTCTCAGGCGTATCGACAGCAACAGGGTGGTGGTGCGGGGGGTATGGGCGCACGGGCCGGTTGTCGCCGGGCAGGTGTCCGGGCTCTCAGGGCCCGGCTCCCTGTATGGCACCGTCGATGCCCGGGGCCGTTTCCACAAGACGGGTGAATACCCGTCCCAGACCGGGGTCTGGTCCGACGATGGGCTCCATGTCGCCTACACCTACCAGAGCAAGCGTGACTTCAAGGGGCTCTACGTCAAGGACACCCGAACCGGCAAGGCACGGAGGATCCACCTGCCCAAGTCGTGGACGGGTGAACCGGTCTTCTGGGACTCCACGAATACCTTCCTGGTCAAGGCCGGAGATGGACACGGCCATGGCGGTCTCTTACGCTGCAACGCCGTAAGCGGACTCTGTACCAAGCCCACCCCGCAGCCGCAGCATGTCGCCATACTGCCCCATCAGCAAGGGCACTGACTCCCTCCGGTCCACGAGGTGGGGAATGCCTCACCGCGCACTGAGCTATCGGCGCGGTTCGGCGGGCCGGTAGCCCTCGTGCCGCACAATAGGCGGCTACGGCTCACGTGTGTGCGTGGACCGGCCGTTGACAAGACCGGGAGAGGTTCAGGTACGTGCGGGCAGTTCTGATCAGCAGCGGGCTGGCGCTGATCTGCTCCCTGTTCGGGACGCGGCTGGCCATTGGGTGGTTCGCCAGGCTCGGGTTCGGGCAACCGATCAGGGTCGACGGCCCTACGACGCACCACGTCAAACGGGGTACGCCGACCATGGGCGGGCTGGTGATCCTGCTGTGCTCGACGGTCGCCTACCTCATCGCCACGTTCCTGACCGGGACGCGGCCCAGCGCCAGCGCCTGGCTCCTTCTTCTGCTGTTCTTCGGATGCGGAGTCGTGGGGTTCCTTGACGACTTCATCAAGGTCTACACCCAGCACAACCAGGGACTGAGCAGCCGCGCCAAGATGGCCGGGCAGACGGTGGTCGCGCTCGGGTTCGGGTTCTTGGCGACCCAGCTCTTCGCCGATGAACGCGGCGTCCGCCCCGCGTCGCAGTACTTCTCCACGACCCACGACTGGGGGATCAAGCTGCCCCTGGTCGTGGTTCTGCTGGTGATCTGGTTCATCGTGACGGCGACGTCCAACGGCGCCAACCTCGCCGACGGCGCCGACGGCCTGCTTGCCGGTGCTTCGGTGATGGTCTTCGGCGCGTACACGATCGTGAACATCTGGCAGAACAACCAGCTCTGTGGGTCCAGCCGGCCCACCGTGGTGGAGTCCCAGTGCTACCAAGCCCGCGACCCGCTCGACCTCGCGGTCCTGTCCGCAGCCATCGCGGCAGCCGGTATCGGCTTCTTGTGGTGGAACGCCAAACCGGCCCGGATCATCATGGGTGACGTCGGCTCGCTGGCCATCGGCGGTGCCCTGGCCGGGCTCGCGATCATGTCCAGGACCGAGCTCCTCATGGCTCTCATTGCCGGACTGTTCG
>CAYLOC010000011.1:0-13173 GCA_964385195.1 uncultured Nocardioidaceae bacterium | reverse complement strand
TGTCCAGGACCGAGCTCCTCATGGCTCTCATTGCCGGACTGTTCGTCCTGGAGACGCTGTCGGTGCTGGTGCAGATGAGCTTCTTCAAAGTCACCCGCCGGATTACGGGCACGGGCCGCCGGATCTTCCGCATCGCCCCCATCCACCATCACTTCGAACACCTGGGATGGGACGAGGCCACCGTGGTCATCCGGTTCTGGATGATCGCCGCCGTGTGCGTTGCTGCGGGACTGGGGGTCTTCTACGTGGACTGGCTGCTCTGACCTCGGCAACGGGCGAGCAGGCCAGCTAGCGGAGACGGTTACGGCGCAGGTTCGACGAGCTCCACCAGCACCCCGCCGGCGTCCTTGGGATGGACGAAGTTGATCCGGCTGTCCGCCGTGCCCCGCCGCGGCTCGTCGTACAGCAGTCGCAGCCCCTGGGCCCGGAGGGCGGCACAGGCCGTCTCGATGCTGGTCACGCGATAGGCGAGCTGCTGCAGGCCCGGACCGGACCGGTCCAAGAACCTGGCGATGGTGGACTGCGGGGACGTGGGTGCGAGCAGCTGCAAGCAGGTGGCATCCGGGCCAGTTCCGACCGCTACCATCGCCTCGGTCACCCCTTGCTCCTCGTTCGTCTCGCGATGGGTGAGCCGGAACCCGAACGTCTCCCGGTAGAAGGCCAGGGCCTGGTCGAGGTCGGAGACGGCGACGCCGACGTGGTCGATCTGGGTGATCAGATTCTGCGGCAGCATGTCTTCATGGTGACGGTTCGAACCTCCGCGGGCCAATCGGCCGCTCCGGTGCCACCGGCGGCTGTGGCCGTCCCCTATCTTCTGGGTAGGCTGAGAACGAAGCACTGACTGGGAGGACCTCATGTCTGGATCTGTGATCGTCGCCGGAGCGCGGACCCCGATCGGCCGTCTGCTCGGCGGCCTGAAGGACTTCGCCGCCGCTGACCTCGGCGGTGTCGCCATCAAGGGGGCACTGGAGAAGTCCGCAGTCGACGCCGATCTCGTCGACTACGTGATCATGGGACAGGTCCTGCAGGCCGGCGCGGGCCAGATCCCGGCCCGGCAGGCAGCCGTCAAGGCAGGAATCTCCATGAACGTCCCCGCCCTCACCATCAACAAGGTCTGCCTGTCGGGGCTGAATTCCATCGCCCTCGCCGACCAGCTGATCCGGGCCGGTGAGTGCGAGGTGGTCGTCGCCGGCGGGATGGAGTCGATGACGAACGCGCCCCACCTGCTCACCAAGTCCCGCGAGGGATACAAGTACGGCGATGTGACCGCACGGGACCACATGGCCTACGACGGTCTCTGGGACGTCTTCACCGACCAGCCGATGGGCGGACTCACCGAGACGCGCAACACCGAGGCCGAGAAGCTGACGCGCGAGGAACAAGACGAGTTCTCCGCCCGGTCGCACCAACGCGCGGCAGCGGGGTGGAAGAACGGCATCTTCACCGAGGAGGTCGTCCCGGTCGAGGTGCCGCAACGGCGTGGAGACCCGCTCGTCGTGAGTCAGGACGAGGGCATCCGCGGTGACACCACGGCACAGGGCCTGTCCAAGTTGCGCCCGGCGTTCAGCAAGGACGGCACGATCACCGCCGGCTCCGCGTCCCAGATCTCCGACGGAGCCTGCGCCGTGGTGGTCATGAGCAAGGCGAAGGCGGACGAGCTCGGTCTGACCTGGCTCGCGGAGATCGGCGCGCACGGTCAGGTTGCCGGGCCGGACTCGTCCCTGCAGTCCCAGCCTGCCCACGCGATCCGCACCGCCTGCGACAAGGACGGGATCGCCGTCTCCGACCTTGCCCTGCTGGAGATCAACGAGGCATTCGCCGCGGTCGGGATCGCCAGTGCGCGCGAACTGGGCGTCAGCGAGGACATCGTCAATGTCAACGGCGGCGCGATCGCACTTGGCCACCCGATCGGGATGTCGGGGGCACGCCTGGTGCTGCACCTCGCGCTGGAGCTACGCCGTCGCGGCGGCGGTGTGGGCGCGGCCGGTCTGTGCGGAGGAGGCGGTCAGGGCGACGCCTTGATCGTGCGCGTGCCCGCTGCATGACGACGGTCACCAGCCGACGCCAGGTCGACGTGGCCGATCTGGTGGACCGAGCCGTGGCGGGCGACGCCCGTGCGGTCGCTCGGCTGATCTCGTTGGTCGAGGACGCCTCACCCACCCTGCGGGAGGTCGCCGAACGCCTGGCGCCGTACACCGGGCATGCCCAGATCGTCGGCATCACCGGCGCGCCCGGGGTGGGCAAGTCGACCGCAACCTCCGCCCTGGTCACGGCGCTGCGTGCGGACGGCAACCGTGTGGGAGTGCTCGCGGTCGACCCGTCCTCGCCGTTCTCCGGTGGAGCGCTGCTCGGTGACCGGGTCCGGATGCAGGACCATGCCACCGACACCGACGTCTACATCCGCTCGATGGCCAGCCGGGGTCATCTCGGCGGGCTGGCCTGGGCCACACCCCAGGCCCTCCGCGTGCTGGACGCGGCCCGGTGCGACGTCGTCCTCGTCGAGACCGTGGGCGTGGGCCAGTCCGAGGTCGACATCGCCGGGCTCGCCGACACCACCGTCGTTCTGCTCGCGCCGGGCATGGGCGACGGCATCCAGGCCGCGAAAGCCGGCATCCTGGAGATCGGCGATGTCTACGTCGTGAACAAGGCGGACCGGGACGGCGCCCACCAGGTTGTCCGTGACCTCCGTAACGCGCTCGCCCTCGGCGCGGACAACGACCGGTGGCGCCCGCCCATCGTGAAGTGCGTCGCCGAGACCGGTGAGGGCATCGACAAGGTGTGGGAGAAGGTCGGCCGGCACCGGGAGATGCTGGAGGCGACCGGCGAGCTCGACCGACTGCGTGCGCGTCGGGCCAGGGACGAGATCGAGGCGATCGCCGTTGCCGCCCTGCGGGAGCGGTTCGGCGACCTGCACGGCCATGCCGACCTCGACCAGCTCGCCGCCGCGGTCTCCCGTGGCGATCTTGACCCCTATGCCGCCGCGGACCGGCTCATTGCCGCGATCGAAGGGGTCACGGGGGACTAACGATGTCCGGCAACCGGTTGCGACGCCACCACGCCACCGGTTGAATACCCGTGGCGGTGCGCACCATAACCAGGAGAAGGCGAGATGACGACAGTCAGGGATGACTCGCCGACCGCCCCACCCACCGCCGGTTCCGGCGGCATCGCCGTACGCTGCCGCGGCCTCGTCCACCTCTACAAGACGTTCGAGGGTCACGACGTCGTGGCGTTGCAGGGGGTGGACCTCGACGTGGAGGCGGGGGAGCGGGTGGCGTTCCTCGGACCGTCCGGGTCGGGCAAGTCCACACTGCTGACACTGTTCGGCGGGATCCAGCGGCCCTCGGCCGGCAAGATCTTCCTCGGCGACGACGAGATATCCCGGATGAGCGAGCGTGCACTGACCCGGATCCGCGCGACGCGGGTCAGCACCATGTTGCAAGGCGCCGACCGCAACCTGCTCTCGTACGCGACGGCAAGGCAGAACCTGGAGTTCGCCCGACTCGCGCTGCCGGCTTCCGCCCGCAAGGAGGCCCTCCCCGACGACGACCTGCTCGCGCGCGTGCGGTTGACCGATCAGGCGGGGCAGGTGGTCGCCACGATGTCCGGCGGCCAGCGGCAGCGGTTGGCGCTGGCCTGTGCGGTCACGTCTGCGCCGAGACTGCTGCTCGCCGACGAGCCCACGAGCCAGCTCAGCCATGCCGACCGGGACGAGGTCCTGGAGCTCATCCACGGCCTCGGCGCCGAGTTCGGCACCACGATCCTGGTCGTGACCCACCAGCCCGAGGTCGCCTCCACCTTCCCCCGCACGATCACCATGCGCGGCGGCCGGGTGGGGTCGGAGGGCCGCGCGGGCGCGGAGTACGTCGTCGTCGGCAAGGACGGCGTCGTCCACCTACCGGCCCACGTCGCGCAGGAGTGGCCGCCGGGGACGCTGGTGCGTGTCCAGCCCGAGGACGTCGACCGGTTGCTGCTGACCCGGCCCGTGGAGGATGACGAGACGCGCGGGACCACCGCGTCAACGGAGGCGACGGAATGACCGACTCGGGGGAACGCGCGCTGGCGCTGGAGGATGTGACCTACGTCGTGAGCGAGCGGCAGATCCTCTATCCCATGACGCTGCGGTTCCCCGCGGGCAAGGTCAGCGCCGTCGCCGGATCGTCCGGGTCGGGGAAGACCACCATGCTCTCCATCGCCGGAGGCCTGCTGCGTCCGACCCGGGGAAGCGCGACGTACGGCGACGTCCCGACCTGGCAGGGCGACGGCGACCCGCGGCCGGAGGTGGCGATCGTGCTCCAGGTCTACGGGCTGGTACCGATCCTCAGTGCCCGGGAGAACGTGTCGGTAGCACTGCGCGCGCGAGGGAGTGCCCCGGCGGAGGCCGACGAGCGGGCGCAGGCCGAGTTGGAGCGCTTCCACGTCGGCGACCTCGGGGACCGGCAGGTGGAGGAGCTCTCCGGTGGGCAGCGGCAGCGGGTGGCGTGTGCGCGCGCGTTCGCCGTACGTGCCCCCGTGCTGCTTGCCGACGAGCCCACCAGTGAGCTCGACGAGGGCAACCGCGAACACGTGATGGCGCAGTTGCGGGAAGAGGCGAGACGCGGGGCCGTCGTGGTCGTCGCGACGCACGACGAGGCCGTCGTCGCCGCTGCCGACCGGCACGTCCTGCTCGACGACGGACACCTCGCCGACCGCGTCGAGCCGGCCCACCTGCACCCCGGTCGATAGCGCCGACGCGTCATGATTCTTCGTGCCCTATGATCCTTCGTGCCCTGTGGTCCCGCCGTGGCCTGTCCACCGCGTTGTGGTGTCAGACCGTCCTGGTCGGTGCCGGGTGCTATGTGGCCGTCGCCTTCGCCCGTATCGCAGGGATGCCGCGGGGCACCGCCTTGTCGCTGCTGCTGATCGGCGTGGTCGCGGTCGCCGCGTCCGCGCAGACGCTGGTACGGCGGAGGCGGCACGAGATCGGTCTCGCGGCGCTGCGCGGACGGCACGGCGTTCGGCTGTTGTGGTACGCCGTTGCCGAGCCGCTGGTCGTCCTCGTTGTCGGCGGGGCGTGCGGCGCAGGCGTGGGCTGGTGGCTGACGGGACGGCTGGCAGCGGGCTGGCTCCCCGGCGCATCCGGCCCCTACACGACGGCGGCTGCGGAGTGGGTGGCGGTCGGCGTCGTGGTCCTCGTGTGCGCCGCCACCGTGTCCGCCGCCAGTGTCCGGGTGGTCCGCCGGCCGTTGTTGCACCAGCTCACCGGCCGGGAGCGGGTGAGTCCCGCCGGTACGGCGGCGCTGTTCGGGCAGCTGCTCGTCGTCATCGCCGCCGTCGTCGCGGTCTACCAGGCGCGGCAGGCCGGGACCACCCACCGGCTGGACTGGGTGAGCCTGCTCAGCCCGGCTCTGGTCGGCCTCGCCGCCGGACAGGTGCTGGTCTGGCTGCTGGCTGCCGCGTCCCGCCGCGCTGCGCGGCGACGGCACCGCTCGATCGGCAGACTTCTGGCCGTTGCGCGGCTGGGCCGCCGGGCCGACAGTGTGCTGGTCGTGCGGGTCGTGATCGCCGCCGCGGTCCTGGTTGCGGTGGCGGCCGGAGCGTTCATGGCCGGGCAGGGGTGGCGGGCGGAGAGCAGCCGGCTCGCGGTCGGCGCACCGCTGTCGTTCCCGGTCAAGTCCGGCGCGCTCCAGGCCTACGCCGCGTCCCATACGGCCGACCCGGACGGGAAGTGGCTGATGGCGGTGGCGGCGTTCGAGACCACCCCGGCGAACACCCGGCGGCTGTTCGCCGACACGTCCCGATGGGGCCGGGTCGTGGGCGGGTTCTTGTCTTCGACCCGCGCGGCGCCGGCGACGAACCTGGTGGACCGCGTCGACACCGGCACCACCGTGCCGTACGGCCACGGGAACACGTTCTCCGTCACCGTCCCCGCCACCGCGCTTCCGCACGGTGCGAAGAAGGTCACTTTCACCATCGAGTACGTCGATGACAGCGGCAACGTCAACCTCGCTGCCGTGACCACCCGGCCTGGGAAGGGCACGCCGGTCGCGGGCGGCGGGCGGCGGTACTCCACCGCACTCAACGGATGCACCCGGGCCTGCTCTCCGCAGGCGCTCCTGGTCAACATCGCGACCAGCTCGACGTTCAACGTCTACAGCAGTCATTTCCAGGGTCCGGACGTCGTGGCCACCGAGGTCACCGGTCTCTCGTTCGCGGGTCTGGATCTGTTGCACGGCGCCGCCGCACCGCGGATGGTCTCCTCCCACCGGGTGGCGGTGCACGACCTCGGCGCCGGACGGGGTCTGCAGCTGCGGGTGCGTGTCTTCGACCCGACGAGGCTCGGCACCTGGCACGTGGGGGATCCGCTTCCCGCTGTGGTCGCCGACGGGACGCACCTGCCGCACTCGACCGACCCGTTCCCGGCGTACGGCGTCGACAAGCCCGGCCACACCATGCTGCACGGTCCGGACGGACAACCGGTGCCGGTGACCATGGTTGCGACCGTGCCCGCGGTCCCCCTCATCGGCGTCCGTGGCTCGGTGGTGGACCTCGCCACCGCCCTCCGCGGTGCCCGGAACAGCATCCCGGCGACCAAGGCGTACGTGCTGGCGCGCAGCGACACTCCCGCCAACGTGCTGGCGGCGCTGCGGGGCACCGGCACGGTGGGCACCCCACATACGTTCGACGCGCGACGCCAGGCCATCGACGACAGCCCGTTGGCGCACAGTGCGACGGAGTACGTGATCGTCGCGGCGCTGGCCGGTGGAGTGGCGCTCATCAGCCTGCTGCTCGCCGTACTGCTGCAGGTGCGGGAGCGCCGTCGGGAGGCCGCGAGCCTGCGCGCCGCAGGGGTCCCGCCGGATGCGGTGACCCGCGGGACCCGGGTCGAGTCCGCCGCGCTGGCGGTGGCGGTGCTGGTGGCTGCAGGGATCGCCTCCTGGGTGGCCAGCGCTGCACTGCTGGCAGCACTGCCGCTGGTCGACCGGAGCCGCTTCCAGGTGCCGCTGGAGTCCGCGCCCGACCTGTGGCTGGTCGGCGCTGTCGGGGTCGGTGCCGCCCTCGTGGTCGGCGGTGTCTGGTGGCTGTCCCTCGCCGGGATCGCCCGCTCCGCGCGCCCGCGCCTGCTCCGGGGAGAGGGGGAGGCGTGAGCAGGAGGTCCGACGCCGGACGGCTGCTGTTGGTGGGGCTGCGCGGGCTGCGCGCGCGGCTGTTGTTGACGGTGGGATCGGTGCTGCTGGTCGCGATCTCGATCGCTGGGGCCGTCGTGGGGCCGATGTACCAGGCCGCCTCGTCCGCGTCGTACCTGGTCACCCGTCTCCAGCAGGAGCCGAACTTCGCCACCGGACTGACCTTTCGCTACGAGCCACCGGGCAAGGAGTCCCCCGCGGCGGCGATGAGCCACGCTGCGCAGATGGCCGCCGGTGACCTGGGCAGCGAGTTCGGCGCGCCCCAGCCCACGCTGGTCAGCCAGCGCTTGGCGTGGAACGGCAACTCACTGTTGCAGCTTCTTCACACTCAGGCGCGACTGCTCGCCAAACCGGGTGCCTGCGCGCACTTGGACATTGTGAAGGGCCACTGCCCGCGGGCGCCGGGGGAGGCTCTGCTGCTCCGCTCGGACCTGGACTTCGCGCATGTGCAGCTCGGCGACACGATCCGTCTCGCCGGTATGTCAAAGCAACTGCATGTCGTCGGTGCCTACAAGCCCCCCCGGAGCGCCGGCGACTACTGGTTCTCCCAGCAACGGCTCGCTAGCATCCCGTCCCAGCCGAAACCGAGAGGTGGGCGTACGCCGTACCGCCCTGCTCCGTTCGTCGTCACGCCCTCGACGTTCGCTGGGCTGTCGGCGACGTGGCAGGCGTTGGTCGACTATCCGCTCGTGGTGACCCCGACCACGAACGTGAAGGACCTACAGCGTGCGGTGGGGACCGTCCACCACGTTCGGCACGACCCGGATCTGCGTGGCTCTGTCCAGACCGGCAACGCACTGCCCGCCATCGCACACCAGGTGCAACAGCGCGCCGGCACCGCGCGCGCAACGGTGGCACCGGCGGTGATCTCGGTGATCCTGGTGGCACTGGTGCTGTTGTCCCGGCTGCTGTCGGCCGCGATGGACCTGCGGTCCGGGGAGCTGGCGCTGGCGTCGCTGCGCGGGATGTCGCGGCGCCAGATGTGGGTGCTCGGGCTGTTGGAACCGGTGCTGATGCTGGTGATCTCCGCCCCGATCGGCGTGGTCGGCGGCTACCTCGGAGCACAGGCGCTGGGGGACACGTGGCTGGTCCCCGGCCTGCCGATCCCGATGCTGGCCGGAAGCTGGATCGGGATGGCGGTCGTTCTGCTGGTCACGTTGGCGATGACCGCCGGTGTCGTCCGGGCCAGCCTGCGTGAGCCGTTGAGCGCGCAGATCGCCGGAGCGCGCCGTCCGCGGCGGGCCTCCCGATGGACCACGATCCTGGGACTGGTGATCATCGCCGCCGCCGTCGCGCTCGTCGCCTCCACCCTGGCCGCGGGCGGGCGCTCCACGCCGTCGGCGACCGACCTGGCATTGCCGATCGTGGTCGCCGTCGCCGTCGGCCTCGTGGTGAGCCTGGCCGTCGCGATGCTCGCCCGTCGGTGGACCCGGTGGTCCACGCGCTGGCGCGGCACGGCCGGGTACGTCGCCTCCCGCGCGATCGCGCGCCGCCGGGCCGGTGTCCTGGTGATCCTGCCGTTGACCGTCGCGTTGTCGATCGCGGTGTTCGCCGCCGGCGTGTACGGGTCGGCGGCGGCATGGCGGGCCAGCAACGCCGCGACCGTCGTCGGGGCCGACCAGTCCTATGCGACCCGGCTCCCGATGGCCTCGGCGGTGGCGCTGACGCACAAGATCGACCCGCACGGCCGGTGGCTGATGGCCGTCGCCGCCGACGACGACGGGGGACACGGGCAGAAGCTGATCGTCGACGCCGCACGGTTGACCCGGGTCTCGGCGTGGCAGCCCGCGTGGTCACCCGGCCGTGACGCCGCGGACGTGGCCGCCGCCATCTCCCCGTCCCGCCCGCCGGTACGGTTCGCCGGCACCACGCTCACCCTCGGTGTGGACAACGACCTCCACCCACCCGCCACGGACCTCACGCTGAGCCTGCTGTTCCACACCACCACCGGCAAGGACAAGACCGTCGTCGTGGGCCCGTTCCGGCCCGGGCAGCATCGTCGTACCGCCGCCGTCCCGTTCTGCGCCAGCGGCTGCGTCGTGCAACAGCTGCAGCTCAGCGGCGCTGCCGGCCTGGCGCGACCGTTCAAGGGCACGGTGACCCTCACCTCCATCAGCGCCGACGGCACGGCTGTTCCCCATGCTGTGGAGAGCGGCTGGCGGGCCGTGCGGAGTGTGGTGTTCGGGGCACCCTCGGTGGTCGGCCGCCCGGATGTCACCGCTGAGGGGCTGCGGATCCGGCTGGACAGCCACGGCAAGCAGGCCATCGCGGCGCTGGGCCCGGGCGACGTCCCGGCCGCCATCCCGGTGCTGATGGGACGCACCGCCACCCCCGACATCCGCGCGCGACATGGCGGGACCCTGACGCTGCGTTCGACGTTCACCGACTCCCTCGCCGTACACCCGGTCGGCACCGCGGAGTCGATGCCGCTGCTCGGGCCGCACGGCATGATGATCGACTTCGCCACGTTCATCCGGGCCACCGACATCAACGACTCCGACACGGTCGTCCACATCCTCGCCCGGGGCGACACGCCGCAGTCCGTCCTCGACGCGCTGGCGGCACACGGCATCACCCAGCACACCGACCGGTCCGACGTACGCAGGCTGCTCGACCAGGACGCCTACGCCCTCGCGCTGAACCTGTACCTCGTCGTGGCCGCGCTCGTGGTCCTGCTCGCGGTGGCGGGGCTGGCGGCGAACCTGGTGGTCCAGGTGCCCGAACGGCGTCGGGACGCCGCCTCGCTGCGGGTGATCGGCGTACGGCGGTCCCAGATCATCCGGGCGGTCGTGGCCGAGTTCGGTGTCGTCCTCGGTGCCGCGGCCCTGGCCGGGATCGGGGCCGGGGTCCTGGCGCAGTACGTCGTGGTCCGCAGCGTCACTCTCGGGTACGCCGACAGCGTCCGCAGCCCGCGGCTGCTGCCGTCGCTGGACGTGTCGTCGGTGGTGGTCCTCGTCGCCGCCGTGGTCGCGTGTCTGCTGGTGGTGTCGGTGTGGTTCTCCGGGCGCATCGTACGGCGGGCCCGCACCTCGACGCTGCGCGAGAGCGCCCAGTGACCCCGCCCGCCGCCGTGGAACCGTACCCTGGAGCCATGACCGATTCGATCGACGAGGGCAGGAAGCGCTGGCAGCAGCGCTACGATGCGTCCCGGGTGCGGGACGCGGACTTCACCACGCTGTCCGGGGTGGAGGTGGACCCGGTCTACGGGCCGCGTCCGGGCGAGCAGGTCGCGGACTTCGACCGGATCGGCTGGCCGGGGGAGTTCCCGTTCACCCGCGGGCTGTACCCGACCGGCTACCGGGGGCGGACCTGGACGATCCGGCAGTTCGCCGGGTTCGGCAACGCCCGGCAGACCAACGAGCGCTACAAGATGATTCTGGGAGCCGGCGGCGGCGGGCTGTCGGTGGCGTTCGACATGCCGACGCTGATGGGCCGCGACAGCGACGACCCGCGTTCGCTGGGTGAGGTGGGGCACTGCGGTGTCGCGATCGACTCCGCGGCGGACATGGAGGTGCTGTTCGACCAGATCCCGCTCGGTGACGTGACGACGTCGATGACGATCTCCGGCCCCGCCGTACCGGTGTTCTGCATGTACCTGGTCGCCGCGGAGCGGCAGGGCGTGGACATCAGCGGCTTGGACGGCACGCTGCAGACCGACATCTTCAAGGAGTACATCGCCCAGAAGGAGTGGCTGTTCCCGCCGGAGCCGCACCTGCGCCTGATCGGGGACCTGATGGAGTACTGCGCGGGGGAGATCCCGGCGTACAAGCCGCTCTCGGTTTCTGGCTACCACATCCGCGAGGCCGGTTCCACCGCGGCGCAGGAGCTGGCGTTCACCCTCGCCGACGGGTTCGGCTATGTCGAGCTGGGCCTGTCGCGGGGGCTGGACATCGAGACGTTCGCGCCGGGGCTGTCGTTCTTCTTCGACGCGCATGTGGACTTCTTCGAGGAGATTGCGAAGTTCCGCGCGGCCCGGCGGATCTGGGCGCGGTGGCTGCGCGACGTCTACGGCGCGAAGACCGAACGGGCGCAGTGGCTGCGGTTCCACACCCAGACCGCGGGGGTGTCGCTGACCGCGCAGCAGCCGTACAACAACGTGGTCCGGACCGCTACCGAGGCTTTGTCGGCGGTGTTGGGTGGCACGAACTCGCTGCACACCAATGCGCTGGACGAGACGCTGGCGCTGCCGACGGAGCGGGCGGCGGAGATCGCGCTGCGCACCCAGCAGGTCATCATGGACGAGACCGGTGTCACCAACGTGGCCGACCCGTTGGGCGGCTCGTGGTACGTCGAGGCGCTGACGGACAAGATCGAGGCCGAGGCGACCGCGATCTTCGACACCATCCTCGCCATGGGCGGGTCGAGTCTGACCAGCGCCGACACCGAGGAGCTGGCCGAGGTGGTGCGCGCCAACACCGGACGGGCCCAAGGCGGTCAGTGGCCGATGACCGCGGGGATCCTGCGGGGCATCGAGGAGGGCTGGTTCATGGCCGAGATCGCCGAGGCCGCCTTCCGGTACCAGACCGCACTGGAGAAGAAGGACAAGCTCGTGGTGGGGGTCAACAGCCATACCGAGTCCGTGACCGGTGACCTGGAGATCCTGCGGGTCTCCCACGAGGTCGAGGAGGACCAGGTCCGGCAGCTGGGTGATCGGCGTACCGGCCGCGACGCCGGCGCCGCCGAAGCCGCCGTGCACACGATGCTGGAGGTCGCCCGCACCGACGGGAACATGATCCCGGCGATGCTGGACGCCGTACGCGCCGAAGCCACCCTCGGGGAGATCTGCGACGCGCTGCGTGCCGAGTGGGGCGAGTACCGCGAACCCGCCCGCTTCTGACCCAGCCCCGCCTCCTCCTCCTCCTGCGTTTGCCTTGTAGACGGGGCAAACGCACCGTCTACAAGGCAAACTCGCCGCGCCCACGGTGAGTTTGCCTCGCTTACCCTCGCCCCCTGACCCGCGCCGTCGGCGGGGCGGACCCATAGGATGGAGCGCATGACACAGCCGCAGTTCTCCCGTCCAGGGGCCGTCGACCTGTCCGCGTTGAAGCGGCCGCAGGGGGGTACGCCGACCGGTGGCTCCTACGTGCTGGAGATCACCAGCGAGGAGCAGCTCCGC
The DNA here is from genome assembly GCA_964385195.1 of uncultured Nocardioidaceae bacterium. Lineage (GTDB taxonomy): Bacteria > Actinomycetota > Actinomycetes > Propionibacteriales > Nocardioidaceae > CAYLOC01. Next base: position 891 of record CAYLOC010000011.1, on the reverse strand, counting down.
ACCGAGGTCGTGCAACGGTCGATGTCGGCGGTCGTGCTGCTGTCCTTCTGGTCACCACAGTCCGCGGCGTCGGTCCAGATCAACGACACGCTGACCACCGTGGCGAACTCTTCCGGCGGACGGTTCTTGTTCGCGACCCTGGACATCGACGCGCACGCCGATCTCGCACAGGCGCTGGGCATTCCGCAGGCGCCGTTGGTGGTCGCCGCGCTGCGTGGACAGCTTGCTCCGTTGATCCAAGAGCCGCTCCCGGAGCAGCAGATGCGCCAGGTGGTCGACCAGGTGCTGCAGGCGGCCGCATCCAACGGCGTCTCCGGACAGGTCGAACCGGTGGGCGGCGCCGAGGAACCAGAAGAGGCCGACGCGGAGCCGCAGGCCAAACACCCGGAGGCCGAGGACGCGCTGGTGGCCGGCAACGTCGATGCTGCGATATCGGCGTACCAGAAGGCGATCGATGCTGACCCGGCTGATGAGGAGGCGAGACTCGGGCTCGCTCGCGCGCATCTGCTGCAACGCACCCAGGGCTCGGATCTGCAACAGGCACGGCAAGCCGCCGCCGACGCGCCCGATGACGTCGCGGCGCAGACCCTGGTCGCCGATCTGGACCTCGTCGGGGGCCACGTGGACGATGCGTTCACCCGGCTCATCGACCTGGTACGCCGGACCAGCGGCGAGGATCGCGACGCCGCCCGGAAGCACCTGCTGGAGCTGTTCGCCGTCGTCGGCGACACCGATCCCCGAGTCAGCAAGGCGCGTCAGACACTCGCCAGCGCCCTGTTCTGACCCGCATCCCCAACCCGCCGAAACGTCACTTTCTCTCGGTTGAAGGGGCTGGATTTCTCACGTGAGTGGGCGAGAATTCTCGCGTGGGGAGAGGACGTGCCCACTCGG
>CAYLOC010000010.1:0-29038 GCA_964385195.1 uncultured Nocardioidaceae bacterium | reverse complement strand
TGGAGAAGCCAGCGAGGAGGGGAGCGGTCCTGGCGGGGATCGTCTGCGCGAGCCGTTGGAACGGTCTGTACCTGCGGGTGCTCTCCCGTGGTGCGTCCTCGGTTTGTTCTGCAACCCGCCGGGTGGCGGCAGGATGGGGGGTCTCGTGAGGCTCGGTCACTGGATGGTGCTGGCTCATGTGGGTGAAAGTGGGCGACCGTGGTGACCGCGGTGACTGCCAGGGAGGCGCCGCGGTGCGAAGCAGCAGGGGAGTACGCGACGAGGCTGTGACCGCACTCTCGGTGAGTTGGGCTGCCGGGCGCAGTGGATGACCAACCCCGACCATCCGCGGCAGTGGCGACCGCTCGGCCGGGCGGGGGCGTTGTGGGGCCACGACCTGCGGCCGGCTCCGCCTTCTCACGTCCGCAAACCGCAGGACTTCTCCGGGGCGTTGGCTTGGCCGGCCCGGCGGAGAGGGTCTCGGGAACGGATCGGCACGCACCATCGTGGCGGCTGCAGAACGTGAGCCGACGAGTCCGATGAAGCGGGACGTGGATGGCGCAGCGCTCCACTTCGACGTGTGGCTGTTCCCGGGGCTCCGTCCTGAGTGTTGTGCACCGGTGTCCACCTGCAGAGATGCGTGGGGGCTTGTGGCTGCTCTGCCCTCATTCGTCGAGCCGTGAACGGTTCTCGCTGACGGTGGCGGATCGGACGTTGGGGTGGTGTGCCGTTCCCGACGGGAGGCCGGGTTGGTTGGCTGGGGGCGATCGGGCGCGGAGCCTCCGCCGTGGGGGGATGTCGACGCGCTCGCACGGTGGGCGGAGGGCGACACAGGCACACCGGAGGGATGCTTGGGGGCGTCGGAGGCAGCCAGTTGGCGTCGGATCGCTGCACTGCTGAGCCGGGGCGGCTCGGCGAGCTGGCCGGCGGCGATCACCTCCTGGAGCCGCCGTACCCGGGCCACGTGCGACACCAGACTGCTCACGATGCCCCCCGGTGTCCACGTCTCCTGGTTCGGCACCCGTCGTACGGCGCGGGGTAGGCCACGCGGCGGGGGCGTGGGGGCGTGCGTCGCTGGCTCGACCGGCGTGTGCTGCCGACGGCGTGCTTGCCGTGCCTCTGGCGTCCACCACGGCGGCGGTGCCACCGTGCCGGCGGCATCGTTGCCTGGACGGAGCGCCGACGGTGTCTGGACGGTACGTCGGAATGCCCCGGGACGAGCGAGCCCGGCGGCAAGCTGTTGCGAGGCACGTCCCAGCCGCCCCACGACCTGGTGATGATGCTGGGCGCCGGGCCGGAGGAACCGCCCGGCGACTTCTCGGCCCAACCGGGTAGCCTCCGCGGCGGCCGTCATGAACTCGCCTGTGTCTTTGCCCGGAACCCGTGATGAGCGACCTCAAGCTCCTCCTGGAGTGCGGTGTTCTCTCCGGTGGCGAACTTCGGCCCCGTCCACTGCACCGGGAACACGTCGATCAGGTCCCATGAGCGCAGCCGCTTCCCCAGAGAGTCCAGTGCAGTGACCGCGCCGGTGGAACGGACGAGCTTGTTTCCGCTGCCGGCGAAGCCTTCCCCGGAGGACTTCTCCAGCCAACGGAACAGCGTGTCGGACTCGGTGAGCCCCCGCTTGAAAACCAGGTTCGGCCACGTCATCCGGCTGGGCAGCTTGTGCACGTAGCCGTTTTGGCCACCCTCGTTGATGTCCTCGGTCTCGATGGTGATGTTCAGGCCCTCTACTTCGGAGAACACGCCGATCTCCACCCCGTCCACCTCCAACAAGAAGTGATGGGCGATCGGGGGATCCCCGCCGAGCGGGGTGTCATTGCTGGGCATACTCACGCACCGTCTGCCATGCTCGTTCGTTCAACGACACAACCGCGCGCACCATGCGCACCCGGTCCATGTGTTCGAGGTCCAACAAGTCGTCCATGGGCCAATGCAGGTGGTAGGCCAAGAACGCGATCTCCTGCCACAACGCATCGGACGGATACCGCAGCACGACGGCTCACCCGGTTCCGGTGCCCCGGCTAACCTCCTCCACCGCGGCTCGCAACGGCCGTCGAGGACCGGTCCCCTCTTCCGGTTCCAGATCGTGCGGGGTGGGGGCTTCGGCGGGCTCATCACGGGCCGGCTGCGCTCGCTGCTGGTCGACCAGGGCGGTGTCCTGCTGGGCGCGTAGTAGTGCCTCGTACTCCTCCTGTGTCCCGAAGTTGATCACGCCGTAGAAGTCCTGCAAGAACGCGAGATCGATCGCGAAGAGGTTCTCGATCTCGTGCGCAGTGACCATTTCCAGCTCGCCGAGACTCGTCACGACTCGGGTCAGCACGAGAATCGTCAACCGTGGGTCATCCGGCCCGGACACGGTCGGGTCGCGCAACGGCTCGAGCTCATCCCGTGCCGTCGCCAGCCGCATCGTGCCGCTCCGGTGCACCCGGCCCTGGTCGTCGACGTACCCGCGCGGAAGCGTGAAGTCGTAGGAGGTGGTCAGGCTCACTTAGCCCTCACGAGTCGTTCGATGACCAGCGTGATGGTCTCCTTGACCGGGTCGTTCGACTCCGTGGAGACCTCGTCGGTCGAGATCTTGCTGGGCCACCCGTTGAAGAAGTTGAACCGGCCCACCTCCGTGCCGCTGGTGTCGTACAACACGATCGACCCGTTCTTGCGCCCTCCAGCGCGGTCCTTGGCCTTGAAGCCGCTCTCACGGATGTTATGGAACCACTTCCAGATGGGGTCGTTCATTGCATCGAGTGGCGCCATCCTCGACATCGTGATGTCGGGCACCTCGAGGTTGTTGCCGCGAGTCTTGACCATCTGGGCTTTGCCATCCGGACCGGACTGCTGGATCTTGACGACTTCGTACTCGATGTCGAGCCCGGACACGCTGTGCAGAACGATGTTGGCGTCGTCGAGTTCCAGGAAGAAGTTCTGGGCGACGATCGGATCAGTGGCGATGAGATCGTTGGGCATGGTGATGTCTCCTCAGGGGGTACGTGGTGAGCCGTCGCCCGGTTAGGCGGCGTTCTGCTTTTGTTGGCTGATCCGGAAGACGACGAACTCCGCCGGCTTGACCGGGGAGATCCCCACCTCCACCACGAGCTTGCCGGCGTCAATGGACTCTGGCGGGTTGGTCTCGGCGTCGCACTTGACGTAGAAAGCCTGTTCCGCGGTAGCACCGAACAGCGCGCCAGCCGACCATAGGCCGCGGAGGAAGCCGCTTACCGTCCGGTTCACCCCCTCCCAGAGCGTCATGTCGTTGGGTTCGAAGACTGCGAACTGGGTGCCGTCGTGGATCGTGGTCTCGATCATGTTGAACAGCCGCCGTACGTTGATGTAGGTCCAGTCAGTGTCCGACGAGAGCGTACGGGCTCCCCAGATCCGGATACCACGAGTGCCGAACGGTCGGATGCAGTTGATGCCCATGGGGTTCAGCAGCGACTGCTCGTTCTGCGTGATGGTCCGTTCGATGTCGAGGACTCCGCGGATGGTGTCGTTCGCGGGAGCCTTCCACACGCCACGGGACTCATCAGTGCGCGCCCACACCCCGGCGATATGCCCGGAGGGCGGGATGAACATCTCACTGTCGCCGTTGAGGCCGATCGGGTTGTCGACCTTGATCCAGGGGTAGTACATCGCTGCGAAGGCGGAGTCGTACATGGCGACCTCGCTGCGCCACTCTTTGATCTGCTGCGGGTTCATCCCCGGGGGCGCGTCGAGCACCGCCATCCGGTTGCCGTTCTGCTCGCAGTGCGAGATGAGCGCGGTCTGCACCGACTTCCACAGGTTGAGGTCGACGGTGCCCTCGTCGCCCGTGGCAGCGGTGATGAGATCAGGAACCACCACCATCGTGACGTCATCGGCGACCGCGAGCCCGTTGATACCGTTACGCGCTGATTCTGACCCGGCGAACTTCCGGCCGTTCACCGGAACCGGCAGCGGCGCGGCCTTCTCCAAGGCATACATTCCCGGCTTGAGCAGCTCCAGCTGTCCGGTGAGGTCGACGTCGGAGTCGAGCTTGAGGTCAACCTTGACCTTCGTGGAGGTCTCGTTCACGACCGTCTGCACGTTCCGGTCGCCGGAGCCGAGGGTAAGGTTTTCGAACGTCTCGACTGGCTCGCTGGCTTCCAGCACCGTCAAGGTGAACGGCATCGGCCCGTCCTCCGCATCCTCGCCAGCGTCACCAGTCGTGATCTGGATCGTGATGTCGGCGTCGGCTTCGATGCTTTCGATCCCTAGCGGGAGACCGAGTGCGCGGTCGGCGGCGGGGAGCTCTTTCCGGGCAGGCTCGCCGGCCGGCTTGCTGTTCGGGATCCGGCAGATGTAGGCAATGCTGCCGCCATTCGCGAAGTATCCGTACACCGACAGCGGAAGTACGCAGCCGGGCGCGAACCCGCCGTACAGCTTCTCGAAATCGGACCAGCTGGTGACCAGTCGCGGGGCGAGGCCGTCAGGATCGTTGGGGTCGTCGGAGGGCGCGCGTTCGGTGAAGCCAACGAACGCCGCTACCGCGGTGGGTGCCGCGGACAGGACCTTCTGGGACGAGGGGACCTCTTCGACGTAGACCCCTGGAGCCGTATAGGTAGGCATGGTTTGGGTGCTCCTTCTGACTTGATCCGGGTCATCGCGAAGCGCTGATGATCGGTTGCGACGTTACTCGGAAATGATTGGTGTGTGAGAAGTTTCCAAAAAAAAGTACAAGTTATTGAGACGTGGTGCGGACAGTGCCGGTGAACGTCAGTGTGATGGTGCCGCCCCACGCGCACTGACAAGTGGATCCGGACACCAAGGCCGGTCTGCCGCTGATCGTCGTGGTGGGCGCGCCGGGCTTCCAGGGTCCTGCCGGGATGGGGGTGCATGGAGCAGGGGTGAGGACTCCCATCGCAGCGGAGGTGGCCGAGGCGACGGCCGGGTTGCTCAGACTGGTGCACATGCCGAACGGCTTGATGCACGCCATCGGGACGACGTCGGTGACGGTCGCTGCCGGGCGGCCTTCGATGGTGACTGTCCCCGGCATGGGAGACAACGTGGACGGCGCCAGTCCCATCGTGCATCTCATCACCGCACCCTGGACCGCGTTGGTGCCCATGCGTCCTCCCTCTTGCGTCTCTTGCTACTTCTTGGATCCCTTGACCGAGGACTTCAGCTTCTGCCCGGTCGTGGTGACGAAGCAGATGACGTCGTCGTCGGCGTCCTGCTCCCAGCTACGCGCAGACGGGAGCAGGTAGGTGAAGAACAGGCTGGAGTCGCGGTAGTCCACGCCTACGTAGTCTGCGAACTTCGCTGCACACGCTCCTTTGGCAAACGTGGTCAGTGCCTCGTTTCCGGGGAACCCGGAGGACTTCTGCCCCTCCGGTTCCTGGAACGGGACCACGGCATAGGCCTCCTGGGTGTGCGAGGTCTTGCACGGCACCTTCTCCAGGGTGCTGAGCTGTGCCTGTACCTGCTGGGGGGCGACGAAGCACTGGCCGGGCTTGACCGAGAACACCGAGAGGTCCTCCCCGCGGTCACTGCCGCCACCTCCGAACAGGCCGCATCCAGAGCACCCGACCGCGAGTACGGTGGCGATCATGGCGGCGCCAGCCATGCGTAGCGGTGTCGTCATCGGCTGCCCATCCGATCCGCCAGTACGTCGACAGCGTCCACCGGGACAGCCGCCTCGGCCCAGTCGAACGTGTCCGTTGCGACGGTCGCCACCAGCGTGAAGCACGCTTTCAACATGCCGCCGCTGGCGGTCCATACCTCGCGGGGCTTGTCCCTGCTTTCCACGCCGAAGGCGAGGTTCACCGCAGAAGCCGGTGGGGTTGGCAGGTGCTGCTCCGGCAGCGTGCTGTGGCCGGCTACGCAGTTGATGGCGTCGCCCAGCAGTTGGTGTTCATCGCGCGGGGAACCTGCCCATGCGCTGACCAGGTAGCTCAGGGCCACGGACGGCTGTGGGTGACGGCGTTCTACCCGGCCGTCTGACTGACGCATCGTGGAGGAGGTCACTGGCTGAGCGCTGCGGGCGATGTCGAAGAGAAACAGGTTCACGGTGAGCCGGCTCAGCTGCGCGGCCCAGGTGCTGCTCGGGGCGTCGAACGTCACGTCTCCGACCCGCTCCGGCAACGGAAGCTCGGAGCGCAGCAGCCGCTCCAGCCCCTCGTCAACCAGCCGGATGAACATCGGATCAGGAGACCTCCGCTGCGTCCGCCTCGGCCGAACGGACCGCTTCGGCCGGGCTCATCTCGTTGTTGACGACCGCGGCCACTGCGGGCAAGTACACGTTGAAGGTGGTGATGTTCGCGATGAGCACCGGGTTCATCAAGGCGGCCAGCTGATCGTCGCTGACTTCGGTGGCGATCTCGATGTTGGTGCGGAACCGGAAGTCGCCGTCGTCGAGATCAAGCTCGAAGGCACCGGAGAGGAGGCCACGGTTGGCGCGCAACACCACCTCGCCGACAGCCTGGCGTCGCTCGCTGGGGATGTCGTCCTCCAACATCGAGTACAGCACCACCCGCTCCCCGTCCTCGTCGACCAGGAGAACCACCGCCGCGTAGCCGTCGCCGGATTCGGCCTCCAGCAACAGTGAGCCCCCCGGGGGCTTTCCCTCGCCAGGAGTCACCGTCCAGCCGGTTGCCTCCGCCCACCTGACGAGGCGGTCCAACAGTGGCTGGGTCATCCGCCGACTCCGCCCAGTTGTTTGCTGAGGATTTCCTTGAGTACCGACGTGCGGCGCTCGAACTCCTCGGTATGGTCCCTTGTGTAGTCGCTGTCGGGGCCGTCCTGTTCCATTCTCGTGGCTACCCGATAGAGGATCTCCAGATCGCGGTCATTGATCTTCTGAATTGCACCGGCGAGGTTGGTCTCGGCGACGATGTGGACGATCTTCCGGGCTTGCTGTCGGACTCGTTCGTTGTCGCTGAGCAGACATGCGATGAGGTCGTTGATCCGACGAGTGCACTGTTTGGTGAGTTTGTGGATCAAGGCGGCTTTCTTCGCGGGATCGGCGGAGAGGTCTGCCGATTGCTTGAAGTCGCCCTGCTGGCCATCGGCGTTGATCGAGTTTCTGGTCTTCTCCATCCGCTTGTCGATGTCGCCGGCTACGAACTGCTTGGCTCCCCACCAGACACCCTTGATTCCAGTACGCTTCTTGTCGCCGTAGCCGGCCTCGTTGCGAGCCGTGCGGAGCTTGTGCACCCGTCGACCTCGTTTGACCAGCGACTTCACCCCCTTGTACGTGGCGGTGCTCGCCTTGATGACCTTGCCGGTCGCTTTCGTGGCACCGAAGTCCCCGGATGCGCTGAAGGTACCGGCTGCATCGAGCGCGTTCCCCGCGGCTTCCACGGCGTTGAGGCTGGCCGTCTCCGCCTTGCGCCGTTGTCCGAACTTGGAGAACTTCTTCAGGTTCCGGAACTGCTCGTAGTCTGCCGATCCCTTACCGGTCCGTTTGCCGTCGGCGTTCTTCAGCGACTTCTTGTACTCGTTCCGGAAGGATGTCCCTTTGCCGAAGTCCTTGATGCCGTTGTCTCGCAGGTAGTCCAACCAGTGCGTCTTCTGGCGAGCCCACTTGGCGTCGTTGTTGACCCATGCTCGCCAGTTCTCCGGCGCAGTGGGGTCCCATCCTTCGATGTTGTACTTGTCCAAGTACTTCTGTCGCTCGGTTTCGTACCGTTTCTTGTCCGAGCGCTTCGACTTTCCGCCCGCATTGCCGTCCATGTCCTTCAAGAAGGACCCGAACCGCCGTTCTCGGACGTCGAGTGGTAGCTCCAGATCCTGATCGTGCTTGATGCCGCGGCGGGACGCGCCCAGCTTGGCCGAGGCGACCGAGTCCTCCACAGCCTGCTTGGTCTGGAGTGCGGCATTGCCGAACTTCACTGCGTCGGCGACGAAGGGGATGGCCTCGGTGCCAGCGGAAACCATCATCGTGACGCCTACTGCCGCACCACCGCCACCTTGCACGATCCCGGTGACGCTGCGTTCCATACCTGCTGCCCCAGCGTTCTTGGACAAGGTGTCCGAGTGCGGCCCGTCACCCAGACCGAAGTCGTACTTGGCGTAACCGTGCTTGAGCTGCTTGCCCGCCTGGTAGGCACCCCAAGCATTGTCGTAGATTCCCTTCGCGCCCGAGACGGCCCCGATCGCTCCCATGGCGCCCGTCGCGCCAGCCGTGTCCAGCGCACCGGCGGTGGACTTGTCCGAGTACATCGCGGAGTCGCCGGTTTCCCGGGTCGCGTCGGTACGGTCGCACGCCTGTGCCAGATAGATGAAGGGCTCGGGAATCTTCTCCTCATCGGTGGTGAACTTCTGAGCGCGCTTTCCTTTCGACCCCCGGACCGTCGCCGGGAGTGTCAACCCGATGATCCGCCGGACCGTCCCAGAGTCAGCCGGTGCGCGGCGGGCGGTTCCCCGCACACCCCGCGCATCCGTGTGGACCGGCTCTCCGGCGAGGGCAGCGTCGGCCATGCGGTCTGCCTCACGCTCGACGGGGTCGTCCGCGCGGCCGATCACTGGACGTGCCCCAGAGCCGGTGCCACGTCCGGGGCCAGCAGACTGGGCGACGTGGCTCAATTCGTGTGCGAGCAGCCGTTTGCCGGGGGTGGTGGAGGGTGCGAAGGCGCCGGAGCTGAAGTAGATGTCGGTGCCGAGGGTGAAGGCCGTGGACTGGACTTGACGCGCGATGGTGTGCGCCTCGGGGTCATCGTGCACCCGGACCCCGGAGAGGTTGGTGGAGAGCCGTTGCCCGAGATCGGTGGCGAGACCGGAGGGGAGTCGCCGGCCGGATCCGCGGCGACGAGCCAGCCGCTCCGCAAGTGGCGCTTCCACCCTCGTGCCGCCCAATTCGTCCTGGGGGGACCCGGAGACGACTCCACGAGCGATGACCGATGAGTGGTGGGCGGGTTCGGCCTTGTTCTCGGCCGGCTGAGGTTGTTGCGGCGTTGTGCGAGACGGGCCCCGGCGAACGTGTTCTCGCGCACCATCCATCTCGCTCACCTCTCGTGCTTGCACTCCACCCGCACCTGCGGCAGAGCGTAGCCTGATTTCGCGATCATTGCGTATGCTTTGACGAGATCAGCAACAAATACGTCAAATGAATGTCCCGCGGCTACTGGAGTGACTCCGGGAGCCGGCGCCCGAGTTTGGCGAACTCCTGAGTCGCGGATCGCCGGAGGTGGGACATTCCGACCGGTGCCTGTTCCTCCGCCGCGTCGAACGCGGCGCCGAGGACGATGTTGCGGATGTCGCCTCCCGTGATATCCAGGCCCGCTGCCAGCGCATCAAGGTCCACCGGGTCAGTGGAGGACAGGTCGCCGACGTACCGCAGGTGGTGCTCCCACAATCGGCGCCTGGTGGCTGCATCGGGGTCGCTGAAGTGCACGATGAAGTGCAGGCGACGGGAGAACGCGGCATCGAGGTTGCCGCGTAGGTTCGTTGCCAGGATGACAATCCCGTCGAACTGCTCCATCCGCTGCAGCAGAAAAGACACTTCTAGGTTCGCGTACCGGTCGCGCGCGTCGGTCACCGAGGAGCGGCTGCCGAAGAGTGAGTCCGCTTCGTCGAAGAACAGCACGACGTTCATGCTCTCCGCCTCGTGAAAGACCCGTTCGAGATTCTTCTCGGTCTCCCCGACGTACTTGTTCACGATCGTGGAGAGGTCGACGGGGTAGAGCTCCAGGCCGACCGTGTCGGCGATGACGTGGGCCGCCAGGGTCTTCCCCGTTCCGGGGCTACCAGTAAAGAGCGCGGTGATCCCGTCCCCCTTGGCGGGCCCGTTCACGGCGCCGCGGGACAGCACTCCGTCGCGGTGACGAGCCCAGGAGGCGATCCGCCGGAGCGGTTGCTCCACCTCGTCGGGGAGGATCAGGTCCTCGAACGTGGCCGCGGCTCCGCGCACACGGTCACCGACCGGGGCTGCGCTGAGGTGGCGTGCGGTGGCACGCAGTGTCTCCACGTCGAGCGGACGGTTATGCACCTCACTGTGCAGCCGCGCTGCCCGCGTCGTACCCAGAATCTCCTCGGGTGTCAGTCGCATGGCCAGGAGTTGGGGCCAGGACGGGCTCGTGACCAACTCCGTTGCCTCGGCTGTCCGGCCGGCGTCCGGAGGGGACTCCGTCACCCCTGCCCTTTCCAGTACGTCGGTCCAGACCTCCGTCCGCTCTGCCAGCGACAGGCGTGGCGCCGCCACGAGGAACGGAATCTGTGCTGACCACTGTGGGTTCCATGCCCGCGAAGACACGGCCAGAACGGGGACGCGTGCCGTGTCGAGCAGCTCGAGCAGCGCGGGTTCGTCGGGGGGAGTCAGGGCGTCCGCACCGGACAGGATGACGCCCTTCCTGTGCAGGCCAGCCTCCAGCAGGAGCCGGGGGAGGACCTCGGTCCAGCCCTCCGCGTCCGGACGCCGCCGTCGGAGGTCGATGACGTAGGCCTCGATCCCCACCCGGGCGAAAGCACCGGCTGCCAATGCGGTGCCGGCCGCGCCGAACGGCGCGTGTACCCAGCACAGCCGCACCCCGAGCTTCAACGCGCGAACCAGGGAGTCCGTTTGCGGCATCTCGCGTGGGACCGCCACGCCTGACATGGTGGCAAGCAGTGCCGAGGGCGCCGTGGCTCCAAGCATCCGCTCCACGACCACGTCGGGACAGGACAGTGTGCGGCCGAGTTGCGGCCCCGAGCCGTCCAGGCGGACCAGGCCCGCGTGCCGCAGCGTGCCCGTCGCACCGAGGTAGCCGGGCCGATGCGACGACAGCGTCGGGATCCCGCACAGCTCCAACGCCAGGCCCATCGATGGATGTCCGGGGTGGGTCGACCAATCCAGCAACCCGAACGCTGTCGCGATATTGACGTCCAGGTCGGCAGCGGCTGCCACCACAAGCAGCCGGGTTTCGACGTCGTCGAGGTCGAAGACTGCCGCGATCTCCTCTACGGCGGACGCCGGGGACTCCACCGCTGCGGGATAGTCTGCACGGAGCACATCCACCGCCGCGTCCAGACGGGCGATGTGTTCCTCACCGAGCGCTCCCACCCCGCGGCGACGGTCCGCCGCCCGGGCGACTTGCTCGACGAGCCGGCTCAGGTGCTGGCGCATGACCGGTCTCGCGATGGACGCATGCCCGGACTTTATCGCGGAGTGAGAGGCTGCGCGGAACTTTTCCCGGAGAGGACGGTTCGGGGTGCGGTCAGGGTCGAGTCAGGGATGCTCCCCGATGGCGACGGCCGCCGCAACCGACAGCCTGGAGGCATGACGCAACGAAGCATTCCCTGTGAGGTGACGGCATGATCGTCGCCGAAGAACTGACCAAGACCTACGGCCGGAAGCGTGCCGTCGACGGCATCGACTTCACCGTCCGCCCCGGGCACGTGACGGGCTTCCTCGGCCCCAACGGTGCCGGGAAGTCCACCACGATGCGGATGGTGCTCGGCCTGGACCGCCCCACGTCCGGGTCGGTCCGGGTGAACGGACACTCCTATATCAACGCCGCGGCACCGCTGCGGGAGGTCGGCGCGCTGCTGGAGGCACATGCGGTCCACCCGGGCCGTTCCGCCCGCAACCACCTGCGCTGGCTCGCGGCGAGCAACGCCATCCCCGCCCACCGGGTGGGGGAGGTACTGGACCAGGTCGGTCTGACCGAGGTCGCCGACGAGCGCGCCGGGAAGTTCTCCCTCGGGATGGGCCAGCGGCTGGGCATCGCCGCCGCCCTCCTGGGGGATCCGCCGGTGGTGGTTCTCGATGAGCCGGTCAACGGACTCGATCCGGAAGGCATCCGGTGGGTGCGAACCCTGGCGCGGCGGCTGGCGCAAGAGGGCCGCACGGTGATGGTGTCCAGCCACCTGATGTCGGAGATGGCGATCACCGCCGATCACCTGCTGGTCATCGGCCGCGGCAAGATCCTGGCCGACTGCACGATGAGCCAGTTCATCGCCGAGCACTCCTCGTCGTACGTGACGGTGCGCAGCCCAGAACGCGGGGCGGTGGCGGAGTTGCTGACCGGGCTCGGCATGACGGTGCAGCGGATCGATGACGCGCTGCGGGTGCCCGACGGTGATGCCGCCGAGATCGGAGAGCACGCGGCCGCCGCCGGACTGACCTTGCATGAGCTCACACCGGTCAACTCCTCGCTGGAGGACGCATTCATGGCGCTGACCGGTGACTCGGTCGAGTACCACGCCCACGCCGGCACCTCGAACGAGATCCAAGGAGTAGCAGCATGAGCACACAAACGCTGGAAAGCACCCGGGCGCCGATACAGGAGCCCGACGCTCGCGACCGCGTCGGCACCGAAGTCAGCGTGCAGGGCTTCCCCCAGACATTGCGGTCGGAGTGGATCAAGTTCACCTCGGTCCGCAGCACGGTCTGGTCCCTGGTGGCGATGGGGGTGCTGGGAGTCGGCCTCACTGTCGCGGTGTGCGCGATGAGCGCGTCCTGGCTCGCCAGCGCAGGCGCCGATGAGTCGCCGGGCTCGTTCGTGACCTGGGGGATGATGTTCGCCCAGATCACGGCGGTGGTGCTGGGGGCGATGGTAGTGACCAGCGAGTACGGCACGGGGCTGGTCCGCGCGACGTTCGCCGCTACGCCGCACCGCGGCCGGGTGTTGGCCGCGAAGGCGACGGTGCTGGCTGGCAGCCTGTTCGTCGTCGGGCTGGTGACTGCAGCGGTGGGGTACTTCGCCGGCAACGCCTTCCTCTCCGCGGCAGGGGTAGGGGTCCCGCTAGACTCCGACGGGTTACTGCGGTCGCTGTTCGGCAGCGGGCTGTACGTCGCGGGGCTCGGCCTGTTCTCGGCTGCGGTCGGCCTGCTCGTGCGGCACACCGCCGCCGCGATCTCGATCGTGCTCGGGGTGGTGTACGTCGTCGGTCAGATGGTCTTTCTTATCCCGACCGCTGCAGGGGAGTGGTTGGGCAAGTTGATGCCGGGCAACGCCGGTTCGGCCATCACCACGCCGGTCTCGTTCAGCCCCGACGTGCTGGGTCCCTGGACCGGCTTGGGCGTCTTCGTCGCCGAGACCGCTCTCCTGGGCCTGCTTGGATGGGTAATGGTGCACCGCCGGGACGCGTGAACCCGTCAGGTCACAGGGGGATAGGTGATGCTGACGCCGTCGACCTTCGCGAACGGCGTCAGTGTCGCCTCCCTGACTTGTCCAGGCCCCATGATGTGGCGCACGATTGCGCCCCGGACGAGCAAGGCATCGGCCACCAACCGGCGGTGACACCGCCACGGCACCGCCTCGGAGCACATCAACGCGGTCGGCGTACGACGAGCCTTGGTGAGCAGGTCCGCCACCGCGGCGGCGAACTCCTCGGTCTGCATGTAGTCGGCATAGTTGCGGAACGAGGTGTTGCGCCAAGCGCCGTTCGGGGACTCCGCGAAGCCGCGCCGCCACCCGCCGAGTTCCGGGACGTGCCGGTACGCCAGCCCGTACGGCGACAGCTCGTCGGCCAGCCGGTCGACGTGGAACTGCGGGTTGTGCCGCGACTTCGGCACGGTGCGGATGTCGGCGACCTCGTGCACGCGGCTCTCGGTCAGCAACGCTGCCAGCTCTTCGATCGAACGCGTGGAGTGTCCGACCGTGGCGACGGTGATCGGCTCGTGGTCGGACATGCCTCCACGGTAGTGACCGGTATGGTGCCTCGTGGCCGTGGCGAGTGGTCAGGCAGACTGGCCGAATGACGACAGAACCGTTCCACGTCCCTACCGACGCCGGCCAGATGCCCGCCTGGCGTTGGTCACCACCCGCGGGCTCCGGACCGGGTCTGGTGTTGTTCCAGGAGATCTTCGGGATCAGCGACTACATCAAGCAGCGGGCCGAAGACCTGGCCGCGCTGGGGTACGTCGTACTGGCTCCGGAGTTCTACTGGCGGCTCGACGACACCGGCGTCGACGAGACGCAACCGGATTTCCTCGACCAGGCGTTGGCGGTCGCAGGACGGGTGGACTGGGCTGCGGCGGTGGCCGACGGAGTGGCGGCGCTGGAGACGCTGCGTGCCGACGAACACGTGCATGACGGGGTCGGGGTCTTCGGCTTCTGTTTCGGCGGCGGACTGGCGTTCAACGTCGCCGCGGAGGCGAACCCCGACGTGTTGGTCAGCTACTACGGTTCCGCGCTGGCCAACCTGCTCGATCTGGCGCCGCGGGTGCGCGCGCCGAGTCTGCACCATTTCGGTCTAGCCGACAGCTACATTCCCCCGGACACGCAGACGGCTATCCGCACGGCTATCGAGCGTCCCGGCGTACAGGTCGAGACCCATCCCGGCGCCGGCCACGCCTTCGACAACCCGCATCCGGTGTTCCATGACGCCGCTGCCTCGGCCACGGCCTGGGCAACGACGGTGGACTTCCTCGCCCGCCACCTCCCCCCGGGGTAACAGACCCTTTTTCCTCGCGGAAGCATCCTGTCCGGAATCGGTCGTACCGTGGTGCTCCACTACCGAATCCGACTCGAGGGAGATCACATGATGGACGACGTTGCGGCCTGGTTGCTGGAGGCCGATCCCGCGGTCCGTTGGCAGGTGCTGCGCGACCTTACCGACGCACCGGCAGCAGACGTCGCACGCGAACGGTCCCGGGTGGCAGCAGAAGGCTGGGGTCGGCGGCTGCTGGACCTGCAGGTGGACGGACAGTGGGCAGGCGGCGCATGCTTCCCCAGCCGCGACTGGCGTCCTGCGGGGCCGCTCGTCGGTGACCCCGATGCTCAACCCTGGACCGCCACCCTCCCGACCCTCCGTCTGCTTCGTGACTTCGGCGTGGACCCGGAAGACGCGGGCGTGCAGTCAGCGGTGGACGGCGTACGGGAGCGCGCACGATGGGAGCACGCCGGACAGCGCTTCTTCGACGGTGAGGTTGAGCCGTGCATCAACGGCGGCGCGGTCGCGGTCGGTGCGTACTTCGGCCAGGACGTGGACAGTGTTGTCAGCCGGCTCGTCGGCGAGCAACTCGACGACGGCGGATGGAACTGCGAGGCCGAGAACGGATCTACCCGTTCGTCGTTCCACTCCACCATCTGCGTGCTCGACGGACTCTGGGAGTACGAACGTGCGGGGGGCGGCATCCCCGTTGCGGCGGCACGGAAACGAGCCGAGGACTACCTGCTGACGCGCAGCCTCTTCCGCCGGGCCAGCACCGGAGACGTGGTCGACCGGGACTGGCTGCGGTTTTCGTTTCCCACCCGGTGGTACTACGACGTCCTCCGTGGCTTGGAGTACTTCCGATCGGTGGGGGAGGCGCCGGACCCACGGATGGCGGAGGCGGTCGAACAGGTGCGGGCCAAGCAACAGCGCGACGGCAGGTGGCTGCTGGAGAACACGCACCCGGGCCTGATCTACTTCGAACTTGAGGACGGCGACGAGAAGCCGAGCCGCTGGATCACGTTGCGGGCCCTTCGCGTCCTGCGGTGGTACGACGATAGGGCGTCCGCGCGCTGAGTGCCGCGGTGCCGACCGGCATATGGGCTGCCAGGTCTCCAGTTATCAGGACGTTCGGCGCCAGCCGAGAGCCGGCGCGTCCGGGTGATCGGAGCGCCGCCATGATTCAGGCCCAGGTCCGCTCGGGGCGAGCACGTCGTTCAGCCACCAGGTCTGGTCCGGGTCCCAGCCGGCGAGGACAGTGCCCGCGCCATCGGCAAGCGAGTGCGCGCGAGTCGCGGTGGTGAGATAGCCGGCCACCGAGAGATGGACCGCGTCCCAGTCGGCAGCGACGGCGGTCCAGTCGGGCACGCGCCATGTGGCGACCCAGCCGGTGGTCCGATACCAGTCGTGACGGCGCGAGTAGGTGACCTCCAGCGGGTACTCATCGACCAGTCGGATCCAGGCTTGGGGCCGGTCGATCTCCCACACCCGGGGTGCCCGCGTGGCCAGCAGCGGCCAGATCGCGGCCCGGTCTTGTCCGAAGCTGTCCTCCTCCCAGGCAAGTTGGATCGAACCGAGGCCCGGCAGGGATCTGGTGGTGGTCACCAGGTTCGCTGTGGTCGGGGTTGACCACCAGCGCCCGCTGACCGGTGCCGTTGCGTCGCTCGGAAGCTCCTGGTCCGCCCGGCGCTCCTCGTTGATCGTGTCAGTGCGCCAGCCGGCCAGGCGCCGCCGTGCGCCGGTGATCGCAGGGGCAGAGGGCTCCTCGTCCGCGTCGTAGCGACTGGTGTAGCGCAGTGCGGCGAGGTCGACGGCGTGGTCCCACCACGCTGCAGCCGGCGCGGTGACCACCGCAGCGGCAACCGGACGCAGCGCCGCGGTGACGTCAGGATCCGCCGCCACCGCATCGTCCTCTGGCGGTTCCTGCCAGTACATGGCGTTGCCGACCGTGAACTCCATGTCCTCTGCGAAGGACAGTGGGTCACGCCAGTCACGCACCGGAGTGGGATCGACGTTGTCCAGGGCCTGCACGACGACATCTGACCTACCCAGGTGATCGCCGTACCACGCGGGCCAGTCCTCGCCGTACAAACGGCGAGCGACCGCCATACACAACCCGCGCCCACGCGGACTCTGCAGCAGGTCGTCCGTGGTGAGCACGCTGGTTCCCCTTCGGCCGCTCGTCAGGCGTAGGCGACACCGGTGGCGTGGAGAGGGCAGTAGCCGTTCGGGTTGTGATGCAGATACTGCTGGTGGTACGGCTCGGCGTAGTAGAACGTCTCCAGCGGCTGGATCGAGGTGGTGATCTGGCCGTAACCGGCCGCGGTCATCTGCTGCTGGTACGCCGTGCGGGACTCCTCAGCCGCACGCTGTTGCGCACCGGAGGTGGTGAGGATGAGCGACCGGTAGTTGCTGCCGCGGTCGTTTCCCTGGCGCATCCCCTGTGTCGGGTCGTGTGCCTCCCAGAAGATCCGGAGGAGTTCGGCATAGCTGATCCGATCCGGGTCGTAGACGACCCGGATCACCTCCGCGTGCCCGGTCTTGCCGGAGCACACCTGTTCATACGTCGGATGCGGCGTGACCCCGCCGGCGTACCCGACGGCAGTGGACCAGACGCCCGGAGTCTCCCAGAACATCTTCTCCTCGCCCCAGAAACATCCCAGGCCGAAGACCGCCTCCTCATACCCGTCAGGAACGGGCCCCTCCAACGGCGTGCCAAGGACTGCGTGCTTCTCCGGCACCGTGAACGGCCGCTGCTCGCGACCCGGGAGTGCGTTGTCCTCGGTCGGGAGGTCCTGCTTGGGGCGGGGAATGATCATGGGGTCCGGCTCCTCTCGTCGCATCAACAAAACGTCGCGATACCGTCAAGCATGCCCGCTTATCTGCAACGCTTCACGGCAGCGGACATTCCTCGCGTCGCCGCCCTGTGGCGGGAGGCGACCGACCAGCGCCGCCGTGATCTCGGGGTCGGCCCGGCGCACCATGGCGAGTCGGCGCTGCAGCGGCCGGGCGCTTTCGGAGTCGGCGCGTACGTCGAGGGGGAGCTGCGCGCGATGGCGGTTGCGCTGCCGGCACTGGCCGATGACGCCCGCTCACGGCGCGCCGTCCCCGGGCTGGCGCACATCTCCTCCGTCGCGACCCTGCCCGGTCACTGGGGGCAGGGGCTGGGGGGAGAGGTCGTGCGTGCGGTCATGGGACAGGCGGCGCGACGCGGCTACGCCCGTGCGCAGCTGTGGACGCACCTGTCCAACCGTGCCGCGCAGCGGCTCTACACACGGGAGGGGTTCACCGATGTCGGCCGGCGCCGGGTCGACGACAACGGCGAGCCGATCATGCACTACATCCGTACCCTTCCGCAGCCGCCGGTCCGCAGCCGCCGGGCCGCTCGGATGATCTGCCTGGACCCCGACGGACGCATCCTGTTGATGCACTGGCGCGATCCGGTCGACGGCTACTGCTTGTGGGAGCCCCCGGGTGGCGGCATCGAGGCCGGCGAGACGCCGTACGACGCCGTGTGCCGGGAGTGGGGCGAGGAGACCGCCCTGCCGGTGCCGGACCTCGTTCCCGATCCGGTCACGGTCGCGCGCGACGAGGTATGGCGCGGGCACCGGATCGTGACCGACGAGGACTTCTTTCTGGCCACCGCCACGACTGCTGCCGCGACCGTGGACACCTCCGGGTTCACCGCCAACGAGCAGATCGACGGGCTCGGGCAGGAGTGGGTGCACTGGTCGAAGCTCGAGGCACTGGAGGACCCGGTCGAGCCCGACCTCCTTTCGGTGCTCCGGCGGGTGCGGCCGGACGGACCGTGGTGAGCATGGCGCGATGACCGTGCACGTCTTCGGTGATGACGCTCTGACCGACGTAGATGCGACCGGCGCCGCCGAACTGATCCGCACCGGTCAGGCCACTGCAAGCGAGATGGTCCGCGCGGCGATCGCACGCATCGAGGCAGTCGACCCGGCGTTGCATGCCCTGCAGTGCGCGGACTTCGACCATGCGCTGCAGCGCGCTGAACGTCACCAGGCGGGGCCGTTCCGTGGTGTCCCGGTCGTCATCAAGGACAACGTCGACCTCGCCGGACTGCCGACGCGCGAGGGCAGTCTGGCCGTCCCCGAGGTCCCGGTCGCGCGGAGCGGCCCGTTCGTCGAGCAGCTCGTGGCCCTGGGAATGGTGCCCGTCGGGAAGTCCACCCTGCCCGAGTTCGGTTTCAACGCCTCCACGGAGTACGCCGACGGGACCGCGACCCGGAACCCGTGGGACCTGGACTACTCCGCAGGTGCCTCCTCCGGCGGCTCCGCGGCCCTGGTGGCGGCGGGTGCGCTGCCGCTCGCACACGGCAACGACGGCGGCGGGTCGATCCGGATCCCAGCCGCCGCATGCGGACTGGTAGGCATGAAGGCCACCCGCGGGCGCCTGGTCGCCGAGCCGCGCACGCAGCAGATTCCGGTGCGCATCGTCACCGAGGGCATCCTCACCCGCAGCGTGCGCGACACGGCGCGGTTCTACGGTGCCGCGGAGCGGTTCTACCGGGCGCCAGAGCTCCCGCCGATCGGGACCGTCACCGGCCCGGCCCGTCGCCGCTTGCGCATCGGCGTGGCTCGTGACTCCGTCGTACCGGGGGCGGTCACCGACGCCGAGACCGATCGGGTCGTCAGGGGGGTGGCCGGGCTCCTGGAAGAACAGGGGCACCACGTCGAGGAGATCGCGCTGCCGGGGCCACGGTCGATGGTGGAGGACTTCGCCGGCTACTGGCGGTTCCTTGCCTACTTGCTGATCACATTCGGTCGGCGCATGTACGGCGATGCGTTCGACCCGCAGCGCTGCGACAACCTCACCCGTGGTCTCGCCTCGACGTACCGGCGCAACCCGGTTGCCACGGCCGCCATGGTGACACGACTGCGCAGGTCACGGTTCACCTATCGGCAGGTCTTCCAGGGCCTGGACGTGGTGTGTTCGCCGGTGGTCTCCCACACCACACCGCGGCTGGGCTACCTCTCGCCCGCTCAGGACTTCGACACGCTGTTCGGCCGGCTGGTGCGCTATACCGCGTTCACCCCATGGAACAACGCTGCCGGAGGGCCGGCCATCACCATCCCGGGCGGCACCACCGCCAGCGGCCTTCCCGTTGGGGTCGAGTTCTCCGCGGACCACGGGGACGAGCGGACGCTGCTACAGCTGGCCTTCGAGATCGAGGAGGCCCGACCGTGGCGCCGTACCGCGGGGTAGGTGATTTGGCAGCAGTTTGTTGTTCAACGCGCACGTTGACCCCTAACTGCTGCCAAAGCACTCCCTCTGCCGGGGAGACGCGGCCGTGGTGAGGTCAGCAGCGGGTGCTGCCGCTGCCGTCGCCCCACGAGCAGCGGTCCGCGACCCGGCCACCGGGACGCACGAGCACGGCGGTGTCGCCGGTGTTGTTCCACACGTGTCCCCACCCGGCGTACACGTGGTAGCGCGTGGTCCGACCGTGCCCGGAGTGCACGGTGAGGGTCTGGCCGCTCGCGATGCGGTGGGCCGGGAACCGGTAGACGTGCCCGGCCACGTCCCGTAACCGCCAACCGTTCGTGGAGGCCGCCTTCCGGCCCGCGTTTCTGATGACCACGATCTCGCCGTTCTCGTTCCGGGAGGAGTCGCGCCCCGGCGCGTCGTAGACGACCCGGGTGATCCGCAGGGCGGCGTTCGGGGTGGTTCCGCGGACGGCACGCCCGATCGCTGCCTTGCGGACCGTGAGGTAGGTGTTGGGGCACCTGCGGGCGATCCGGGTCAGGGTCGCCTTCTCCGCGGGGTTGACCGTCAGGGACCAGCGGGTCTTCACCGCCACCCAGTCACGGACGTAGCGGCACTTGCCGTACCGGGGTAGCCAGCGGGCGGGATCCTTGGCGCCCTTGGACCGGTTGACGCTGCTGGTCACCGCCACCAGGGTCCGCCGGTCCCCGAGGTCGTTGGCGTACCGCTGCCGGGTCGCGGCGTTCCAGCGCCGGGCACCGGAGTCCCACGCCTCCGCGAGCGGAACCACGTGGTCGATGTCGAGCCGCGACGCGGACCGCCAGGTGCGGTTGTCGTAGTAGGAGTACCACTTGCCACGGGTCACATGACAGCCACGAGTACGGACCTTCGACTCCTGGACCAGAACTTCCGCGCGGGTGTTCTGGCAGTCTCCGTTCGCGTCGACCCATAACCGGAACTTCGCTCGCTGGTACCCCGCGTGGTGCTCGGCCGCCACCGGGAGTGCGTGCACAGCCGCCCGGAGCCGCTGGTGCACCCGGGCCCCGGCATCGGCCGGCGCGGAGGTGAGGACGGTGAACGGGACCAGGCCGGTAGCGGCCGCGACCACTCCCACCAGAACACGACGCATGGCAACCCCCTGGGGCTGAAGAAGAAGGAAGAGCGCAGAGCCGCGTCCACGATCCGAGATAAGAGATATCACGTGGGGACGAGCCGCACATGAGAACAGAGAGATTGCCGTCTGGGTCACACACCTCCGCTTGCCGGCCCGCGACCGCGGGGTCGATACGCTCCAGGTATGGACGACAGCACTGACCACGGGTTCGAGACCAGGGCGATCCACGCCGGCCAGCCCGCCGACGCGGGCACCGGCGCGGTCATGACGCCGATCTTCGCCACCAGCACCTACCGCCAGGACGGGGTCGGCGGGCTCCGTGGGGGGTATGAGTACTCCCGTACCGGGAACCCGACCCGCCGCGCGCTGGAGGACTGTCTCGCCGCGCTGGAGGGTGGAGCCCGCGGCGTGGCGTTCGCCTCCGGCATGGCCGCCGAGGACGCGGTGCTCCGGGTGCTGTGCCGGCCCGGGGACCACGTGGTCATCCCCGACGACGCCTACGGAGGCACGTACCGGTTGTTCCGCACCGTGCTCGAACCGTGGGGGGTCCGGCACACCCCGGCACCGGTCAGCGATGTCTCCGCGATCGAGTCCGCGCTGGTGCCGGGGGAGACAACGGTGGTGTGGGTGGAGACACCCAGCAACCCGCTGCTCGGCGTGTGCGACATCGCCGCGGTCGCCGACCTCGCCCACCGGCACGGCGCGCTCCTGGTGGTGGACAACACGTTCGCCACCCCCTACTTGCAACAGCCGCTCGCTCTGGGAGCGGACGTGGTGGTCCACTCCACCACCAAGTACGTCGGTGGGCACAGCGACGTCGTCGGCGGGGCGGTCGTGACCGCGGACGCGGACCTCGGGGCGCAGGTCGCCACCGTGCAGAACTCCACCGGCGCGGTCGCGGGCCCGTTCGACTCCTTCCTGACCCTGCGGGGGCTGAAGACCCTCGCGGTGCGCATGGACCGGCACTGCGACAACGCCGAGCGGCTGGTGCAGTTCCTGTCCGGACACGACGCGGTCAGCACCGTCTACTATCCCGGTCTTGCCGATCACCCCGGCCATGACGTCGCCGCTCGGCAGATGCGGCGGTACGGCGGGATGCTCTCGTTCCGCCTCTCCGGCGGTGCGGAGGTGGCACGAAAAGTGTGTGACCGTGCCCGGTTGTTCACTCTCGCCGAGTCGCTGGGCGGGGTGGAGTCACTGATCGAGCTGCCCGCGGCCATGACGCACGCGTCGGCGGCAGGCTCCGCCCTCGCCGTACCGGAGGACCTGGTGCGGCTGTCGGTGGGGATCGAGTCCGCCGACGACCTGGTCGCCGACCTCACCCAAGCCCTCACCTAGCCCTCGCGCGACCCGTCAAACTTGCGCCTGTGAGCCGCCAAACTTGCACCCGTCACTGGCCCAAGGCGACCGCCAGTTCCTTGGTCCAGCGGCTGACCGACGTGGCGTCGAAGTCGTGTTTGCCTACGACGATGACGGTCCACCCATGATCGCGGAGCCACTGGCGACGGGCCTCGTCATGTTGCCGCGCCTCCGCTGAGGAGTGGAACTCCTCCCCGTCGTACTCCACACACACCCGGTGCCGTGGGTAGGCGAGATCCAGTCGGAAGATCGTACGACCGTCCGCCTCGATCGGCCATTGGGTGTACGGCGGGGGCAGGCCGGCATCGATGATGCACAGGCGGGTCCAGGACTCACCTGACGATTCGGCCCCGGCGTCGGCGAGCATGACGAGTTCGCGCAGTTGAACGACGCCTCGACGGCCGCGGTACCGCGGGAGTTCCCGCCGCAGGTCTTGCGGTTGGAAGCACCCCAAGCGCAAGAACGCGTCGAGGCACGCCAACGCGCTGCGCCGACTGAGAGCACACCCGAGGTCCAGGGCGGTCCGCAAGGGCGTGGTCACCCACAGGTCGCCGATACGTTGGATGTCGCGCTCGGCGAGGTCACGCTCTCCTCCTCGGCAGTTGCGTCGGCGTACGCGCGGCCGACCGGGATGCACACACGTCTCTACCGGAGGGAGGATCTCCAGCTCGCGGTAGTCGAAGACGTCCACGCCATGGAGCCAGGCGGCGGTGCGGTCGACGACCACCACCCATGGCCGGACGACGAGACCGGCTGCCTGTACTCGTACCTCGACGGTGTCCAGAAGGTCTGCTGATGCGTAGACGTCGTAGAGCACGGTTCGTACCGTCCGGTCCCGCACCATCGTGGCGAGACGTTTGCGGGAGATACCGGCGGTCTCGGCCTGCTTGCGGGTGAACGGCCCGGTGAGGAGTTGCTGAAACGGTGAGTGCATCCGGACATCTTCGTGCTTTTCCGGAATCCGCCGCGGCGGTCATCCACAGGGGGTGCAACCTTGACGGGCCGCAGGGGGAAGGTTGACGGGCCGCAGGGGGAAGATTGACGGCTCGGCGGGGGAAGATTGGCGGGTCGCGGGGGGTCGTAGAGTCGCGCGTATGGATCCCGTCACGCTGGCCGACATCGAGGCTGCCCGCTCGGTCCTGACCGGCACCGCCGTCATCACGCCCATGGAGGAGTCCCGGTGGCTGTCGACAGTGGCCAACCAGCAGGTCTTCTTGAAGTGCGAGAACCTCCAGCGCACCGGTTCGTTCAAGATCCGCGGTGCCTACCTGCGCATCTCCCGCCTGGGGGAGGACGAACGTGCCGGCGGTGTCGTGGCCGCCAGCGCCGGCAACCACGCGCAGGGCGTCGCGCTGGCCGCGTCCCTTCTCGGGATCAAGTCCACCGTCTTCATGCCGAACGGCGCCCCGATCCCCAAGGAGCGGGCGACCCGCGGCTACGGAGCTGACGTCACCTTCTGCGGCAGCACGATCGACGAATGCCTCAGCGCAGCGCGCGACTTCGAGCGGGACCAGCACGCGGTGCTGATCCATCCGTTCGACCACCCCGACATCGTTGCCGGCCAGGGCACCTGTGGGCTGGAGATCCTGGAGCAGGTCCCGGACGTACAGACCGTGCTGGTTCCCACCGGCGGCGGCGGGTTCCTGGCCGGGATCGCCACCGCCATCAAGGAGTCCCGCCCCGACGTCCGTGTGGTCGGAGTGCAGGCCGGCGCGGCAGCGGCGTACCCCGAGTCGCTGCGGGCAGGGCACCCGGTGCCGCTGGAGCGGATGGCGACCATGGCCGACGGCATCGCGGTCGGCTGCCCGGGGGAGGTGCCTTTCGCCGCGATCCAGCGGTACGTCGACCAGGTGCGCACCGTCTCGGAGGAGTCGCTGTCCCGTGCGGTCCTGGCCCTGCTGGAACGCGCCAAGATGGTCGTCGAGCCGGCCGGCGCCGCCGCGGTCGCCGCGCTGATGGACCACCCCGACGAGTTCGACGGGCCGGTGGTCGCGGTGCTGTCCGGTGGCAACATCGACCCGTTACTGCTGATGCGGGTGATCCGCCACGGGATGGCCGCGCAGGGACGGTACCTGGCGCTGCGCTGCCGGATCCCGGACCATCCCGGCGGGCTGGCACGTCTGCTCACCCGTCTCGGCGAGGCGGACGCGAACGTGCTGGACGTGGTGCACGAACGCACGTCTGCACGCCTGTCACTGGACCAGGTCGAGGTCAAGCTCCAGCTGGAGACACGCGGCGCCGAGCACCGGGAACGGGTGTTGCAGCGGCTCCACGACGACGGGTACGACGTCGATGTCGGGTAGGCAGCCGGCCGGCGCCGGTCAGGATCCGAAGGGTTTGGCGGAGACCACCTTGACCGTGATGCCCTTACCGTTCGGTGCGGTGTAGGTGGCGCTGTCCCCCGGCTTCTTGCCCAGGATCGCCTGACCCAGCGGGGACTGCGGGGAGTAGACGCTGACATCCACGCTGGGGTCCAAGGACAGCACCTCCCGCGCGCCCAGCAGGAACGTCTCGGTGTCGTCGCCGCCGAAGGAGACCGTCACCAGCATCCCGGCCTCGACGATTCCGTCGTCCTCCGGGGTCTCGCCGACGCGGGCACGGCCGAGCATGTCCTCCAGCTGGACGATCCGTGACTCCATCTTGCCCTGCTCCTCGCGGGCGGCATGGTAGCCGCCGTTCTCCCGGAGGTCGCCCTCCTCGCGCGCTTCGGCGATGCGTTGCGAGATCTCGGTGCGAGCAGGTCCCTTGAGGTGCTCCAGCTCCGCTGCAAGCCGGTCATAGGCCTCCTGCGTCAGCCAGATCGCGTTCTCGGTCGTGGGCTGCTGTGTCACGGCTACTTTCTCCTTGCTTGTGGACACGCGGGGGTACATGCGTCTCCAGTAGGGAAGAGACGAGGCTATCAAGGACCGCTGGTCACGAACAATCTTAGCCGCCGCGGACGGCTAGGAGATCGCGTGACAGCCGACCACATCGGCGCTCGTGGCTTCCCTGGTCGTGCGTATCGTCCCCGCCAACGGGAAGGTGCCCGAATTACCCTTGGGTAATCGCCACACTTCTTCACCCACCGAACTGTGGTCGGTGGCCAGTGCCTCTACTGTACAGGCCACGGCGGAGCCGTCCGGACGAAAAACCGCGATGTGTACCTCGATGCGGTGTGCCGACACGACCTGGAACGCGCGCAGCTCCCCCCGGAGCTGGGGGCGGGAATGGGACCAGCCGGCCCAGACCGCCCACGCGGCGAGAACGATGGCGGCGACCACGACGACCGTCAGGCGGGTCCGGTGTCCGCGGCGGGACGGTCGTCCGTAGCGCTGGTGTAACCGGTGGTGAGCGTCTCCTGGGCCGCCGTCTGGGGCGGAGGGCTCAGATGCGCTCACGGTGGCGGCTCCTGCACGGATTGCTGGGCTGGTGTGTCGGCTTCGGACCGGGTCAGTCACCATTGTCTCTGGTGGTCCACGACCGCGCCGGACGGGCCGGTCGGACCGAACCGCCGGCAGCGAACGCGTGACAGGAGAGACGGTGAGCCAGGATCTTCGGCTGATGCACGTCCACGCCCACCCCGACGACGAGTCCAGCAAGGGGGCGGCCAGTACGGCGAAGTACGTGGCCGAAGGCGTCGAGGTGCATGTCGTCACGTGCACGGGTGGGGAACGCGGGTCGATCCTGAATCCCAACATGGACCGGCCGGACGTGTTGACGAACATCAGCGCGATCCGCCGGCAGGAGATGGACCGGGCCCGCGCCATCCTCGGCGTACAGCAGGAGTGGCTGGGGTGGGTGGACTCCGGCTGGCCCGAAGGCGACCCGCCGCCACCGCTGCCGGAGGGCTGCTTCGCCGCGATGTCGGTGGCCGACGCTGCCCGCCCCCTGGTGCGGTTGGTGCGCTCCGTGCGCCCGCACGTGCTGACCACGTACGACGAGAAGGGAGGCTACCCCCATCCGGACCACGTCATGTGCCACCGCGTCACCATGCACGCCTGGCGTACGGCCGGGGACCCCTCGGCGTACCCGGAGGCGGGGGAACCATGGCAGCCGCTGAAGCTGTACTACCACCACTCCTTCAACCGGGAGCGCACCGTCGCGCTGCACGAGGCGATGCTGGCCCGCGGCGAGGAGTCGCCGTACGCCGAGCGGCTGGAGAAGTGGAAGGCCGACCCCGAGCACGACCGCCGGGTGACCACGCGGGTGCCATGCGCGGACTACTTTCCCGTCCGGGACCAGGCACTCCTGGCGCACGCCACCCAGATCGACCCGAACGGGCACTGGTTCGCGATCCCGCTGGAGGTGCACCAGCAGGCGTGGCCCACCGAAGACTACGAACTGGCGGAGTCGGTGGTGCCCTCCGAGCTTCCTGAGGACGACCTTTTTGCCGGTATTCGCGACCTGGCATTGGACTATGACGGGCGGCGAGAGAGCATAGAGGCATGACGCAGTGGTTGCTGGCCGGGGCGCTGGCTGCTCCCGCCCCCAGCCAGGTGAAGGCGGGCTGGGTCGGGCTGATCGTCCTGGTCCTGTTGCTGGTCGCGACGTTCCTGCTGGTGTGGAACATGAACTCCCGGCTGAAGAAGATCAAGGTCCCCTACCGGCACGAGCTGGAGCAGGCCGACCGGGAGGAGCGCGCCGGCGACTCGCCCGACGACGACCCTGACGCCACCGGCGGCCCACCGGCTCGCTGACCCCGCCCGGGCCCTCCGGGGGCGGGGGTCCCGTGGTTCACGCTGCGGGCGCGCGCGGTAGCAGCCTGATTTGTCCTGGCTACCCGGCGTGTCGTGGCCCGATCGACGGCGTGATCCCGCACCATGCGGGGGTGAACACCGGGCGGCTCGAAGCGTTCAGCGATGGTCTGCTGGCCATCGTCATCACCGTCATGGTGCTGGAGCTCGACATCCCCGAAGGGACTTCCTGGGATGCGCTGAGCGACGCGGCACCGGCCCTGCTGACCTACGTGCTCAGCTTTGTGTTCGTCGGCATCTACTGGAACAACCACCACCACTTCTTCCATCTGGTGCCGCGGATCCGCGGTGTCGTGTTGTGGGCGAACCTGCACCTGATGTTCTGGTTGTCGCTGATCCCGTTCACCACCGCGTGGATGGACCGCAGCGACGTGGCCACGGTGCCGGTCGCGGTCTATGGGATCGACCTGTTGCTGTGTGCGGTGGCGTGGTACGTGATGCAACAGGCCGTGTTCCGCGCCGAGGGGCCCGAAGCCGTCGTACGCCGCGCGGTCGGTCACGACGTCAAAGGGCGCGTGTCGCCGGTGCTCTACATCGCCGGGATCGCGCTGGCGTGGGTCGCCGTCTGGATCTCGCTGGCGTTGTACGTCGTGGTGGCGTTGATGTGGCTCGTGCCGGACCGGCGGTTCGAGCGCGCGGTCGCCGCCGCCGACGCCACCCACGGCGACGCGGGTTAGCTCCGCGGAGATCGCCTACACCCGAAGGGTGCCGTTCCGCTAGAGGTCCTGGAGCAGGGCCTCGTGCTTGTTGCCGTAGCGCTCCACTTCTCGCAGGACGGGCCGCAGGTCTCGTCCGGCCGGGGTGAGCCGGTAGTGCACCTGGACCGGTGAGGTCGGTGCCACCTCCCGGGTCGCCAGGCCATGAGCGCACAACTCCCGCAACCGGGTGCTGAGGACCGCGTCGGTGATGCCGGGCAGGGCCGCGCGGATCTCGCCGAAACGGCTGGCGCCCGCTAACATCGCGCGGACGACCCCGGCCGCCCACCGTCGGCCGAGCAGCCGCATCGCGGCCTCGAACGGTTCACACGGGTCGGTCACATCGCTCCTGGAATACCACGGTTACTTTGAACATTATAGTAACCATTGTTGTCTGAGTAAGGAGAGGCACATGGGCTTCTACGAGCGCTTCCGCTGGGCCGAGGTCGTCTTCGCGGCAGGGGACTACTATGCCGCGGCCCGGCTGCTGGAGGAGCTGCTGAGCGACGTCGCCACCGACGCCGACGGGGTGCGGCACGGGCTGCGAGACGCCCGAGAGCTGCTGGCTCGTGCCTACTTCCACTCCGCGCGCCTTGGCCCGGCCGAGCGGGTCGCCCGCGACCTGCTTGCCGAGGATCCGGCCGACGCGTACGCCGCGTTGCTGCTGTACCGGTCGCTGCAGCGGCAGGCGCGTCACGCCGAGGCCGGCCAGGCGTTGCGGCTCGCCGCGGCGCTCGGCGCTCCCGGCACCACCCTGCTGGGGGACCGCGAGCAGGAGCCGACGGCATGACCGACTACGGGCATGACCTGGAGTTCGGCCTCTTCCCGACCCCGCGCGCCGACGGGCTGGACCACGTGCTGGAGATGGTCCAAGTCGCCGAGGTGCTCGGGCTGGACCTGGTGTCGGTCCAGGACCACCCCTACCAGGCCAAGTTCGGTGATACCTGGACCCTGCTGTCGGTACTCGGCGCCCGCACCAATGCGGTCAAGCTCGCACCGAACGTCGCCAGCCTCCCGTTACGGCCCCCGGTGGTGCTGGCCAAGTCCGCGGCCACCCTGGATCTGCTCACCGGGGGCCGGGTGGAACTGGGCCTGGGGACCGGAGCGTTCTGGGACGCGATCGTCGCAGCCGGCGGGCCACGCCGTACCCCGAAGCAGGCGGTGGACGCAGTGGTCGAGGCCATTGCGGTGATCCGGCAGTTCTGGGCCGGCGGAACACTCCGGTACGACGGTGAGCACTACCGCGCACACGGGCTGCACGCGGGACCCGCGCCCGCCCACGACATCCCGATCTGGCTCGGTGCCTACGGGCCGCGGATGCTCCGGGTGACCGGACGGCTCGCTGACGCGTGGGTGCCGAGCATGGGTTACGCCGACCCACCGGCGCTTCCCGACCTCAACGCCCGCCTCGACGACGCCGCCGTCGCCGCCGGGCGCGGGCCGGAGCAGATCCGCCGGATCTACAACATCTTCGGACAGTTCGGGACCGGGTCCGGGTTCCTGCGAGGGACTGCGGAGGACTGGGTGGAGCAGATCGCTGAGCTAGCACTGGAGCACGGCATGTCCACGTTCGTCCTGGGCACCGACGATCCGGATACGCTGCGCCGCTTTGCCGGAGACGTGAT
>CAYLOC010000009.1:20931-29522 GCA_964385195.1 uncultured Nocardioidaceae bacterium | reverse complement strand
GATCGACTATCGAGACGAGTCAGGTGATCACATCGAACGAACAACGAGGTCCACTGGCCCCGACAAACTTCCCGTCGCAAGTGATCAGCGGACCATCCAGCCTTTCGGCCAGGGCGACGTACCCGGCGTCGTAGGCGGTGAGGTTGTCGCGCAGCTCCCAGATCCGCTGTAGCAGGGGCGCCAGCGGCATACGCCGAACCGGGAACCCCGCGAGATGTCGCAACGCCCCCGGCACGGCCGCCCGCAGCGCCGCGTTCGGTCGGCTCAGCCCGCGCAGGGCGGACACGACCTCGGCGTCTAAGTGAGCTGGTGCGAACAGCGCATCGCCAGCCGTCAATCGAACCGCAACTGTCTGGCGCCGCGGATCGTCGGCGGCATAGAAGGCAACCAGGGCAGAAGCATCGACGACGGCTAGGCTCACGAGGCCTCTCGCACCTCTCGCACCGCGGCGGCCGCATCCTCGATGGTCACACCGCTGCCCTCAGGCGGCTGGTACGACGCGACATAGTCATCAAGCCGCGTCACCTGCGCGACCTCGGTGAGCCGCTCTACGACGAACGCCGACAGCGACTGCCGGTTGGCTTCGGCCGCCCCAGCCAGCGCTGCGTACACATCGTCGGGCACGTCCCGTAGATTCATCCGCTTCATGGTGCCATTATGGCACCAGACCGTACCGGTTGTCGATCCGCCAGCGACGACTCGGCAAGAGGGCCCTTACACCGCTCGTCCCGGTGACCGTCCCTCTGCTTATCGGACCCCAGCGGGCGATGCCTGCCCATTCCCTTGGAAGGGGGACAGGTCAGCTCGACCAGTGCGGGCTGGAGCCGGCGACGATTGGCGAGATGGCTATCCTTTTGCCTGGACAGGACGCGCGATTCTTGAACACAACAATGGGGGTCTTGTTGTTTGGTGGAATCACTTTCATGGTCCCGAACGGCGGCCTGGTTGGGATCACGCACGTCGGGTTGCCATTGGGGTTGGCAGTCGTGACATAGTAGAAACTCGCGGATTCTCCGGACGCCAGCGTGATGGTTCTCACTGGGGGGACCTTGTCGTTCGGTCCGAAGTTGTCTGTGACATGGAGGGGCACCTGGGCACCGGTTGGCTTCATGGCCAGGATCTTGGGGAAACCGCGCATAGTGCAGGTGGAACCGGTGTTGGTGAAGACGAAGAAGTAGTAGGAGCTCATTGTTGCTGCCCCACCCGGTTTCACCGTCAATCGCAGCTGCGAACTCCTACACGCAGTCATGGGCGTGCTTGCCTCCGGCTGTGGGCTGGTGTCGCTGCTTGTGCTTGCTGTCGGGCTGGGTTCTGTCGTACCTGCAGTTGGGGAGGCCGAGGAGACCGCAGCCCGCCCTGCTGTGGTGGCCTGAGAGTGTGGCGTCTCCCCTGAGGTGGTCTCGGCCGCGCCAGTCGAGGCATGGCGAGCACTGCCGCAGCCAGCGAGTGTTCCCGCGAGTATCGTGACTGAGACTAGACACAGAAATCGCCGCCGTCCGGTACTCCTCCTCCAAGTGCTCGGCCTGCCTGCCGGGGTGGGCGTTAACATCGCATACCTCCACTGGGCCGTTGCCCTACTTCAAGGACGCCGGGCCGCTTCGCAAGGTTGCCCCGTGCAATCAAACGCCGTCCATGCAATCGTGAACGAAACTCAGTGGCACAGGTACATGCGGATGTTGTCGATCTGGTCATAGTCACCTTGCCCCCCTCGCCACTGCCACATAACTTTGCAGTTGGCATGTACGCCGGAGCCACCGAAGAAGTGCGCGGAATGCCGTGGGCAGGACCCAGCCGCCTGTGTCCATCCATAGGGTCCTGGGTTGATGCAGTTGTCGCCATAACCAGCTGTCCACTCCATCACGATATGCATCTGGCCCGCCTTCTTATGTTCGAAGATGCGCCCCCACTCGCTGGGGCTTGAGTACAGCCCGTTGAAGGCGTGGTCCCAGATGTAATTCAGAAACCCGTTGACGGTGGCCCGAGCTACCGCTGGATCCACCCCTCGGTGCACAACCGTGCCGCAAGGGTGGCTGCCGCTGTACCGGACCACTTCGTTCCAGCCCTCGGGCGGACCGCTTTGTGGCCAGTCATCCTCCACATCGAGGATGACGAGGAGAGCGGAGAGTTGGGGGTAGAGCGAATAGCGCTTCCAAGCCTTCACCGCTTGGCGGCGACCCCAGGCGTATGCCTCGGACTTGGTCCCATCATAATGCGGATCCCGTCCGGGTCCGCCGCCGAACCAGTACGCCGCGGTTCCGATGCCCGCCTGGTACTTCGAGTAGTTGGTGGTCGCACGCTTGGCCGCCGTTGCGTTCCAGTGGTTGCTTCCACACTTGCCAAGCACAGTCCAGTAACCGCCGATTTCCCCAAGGTAACCTCCGTACCGACCGCATGAGCCCGCACGCCTTACCTTTGGCTCCAGCCAAGGCAGGGCCGATCGTCCACATGTACCCGACTTCGCGGGAGCAGGCCCGCCGCTATCGGTCCCCCACCAAAAGCCTGGCGGCCCATCACCGGCGGGCGCCACACCGCTGTCTACGGGGGTACCTGCGGACAGCGAATCACGGGTGGGCCCCGGACCCGCAAAGCCCGATTCTGCCGAAAATAGGACCAGCATTGCCGCGAACCCTATGGCGATTCCAAACCAACATCTTGGTCGACGAGCACTTCCTCTAGAAGGTGACATCTGCTTCGACGCCCGCACTCTCACCACCACCCAGTCCCAATACAATCGGACTATCACAACAGTGGCCGTGCTGCAACAATCGGAACCATGTTGTGTACATCGTGGGGGCCTCGGCGGAACCGGATGCCAGTTAGGAGCGCGCCGAGCCCACGTGCACCATGGGCACGACGCGCTGCAGCGCTGTATGCCCGATCGATGACACAGAGTCCCGCGTTGTCCGATTAGGGATCGGCTTGCGGTGACGAAAGCCGCAAGGTGAGTCGTCCCGACGAAACCTGCCGCCGGACGTCGTCCTTTTTGGTTACGAGGTGATGGCCGCGAGCGTCAGTGTCGTGTACGTCATGGTGAACTGGCCGCCGATGGAGTCGATGGCGGTGGCGACGGCTGAGAGCAGTTCGTCGAGCATGTCGGGCGCGAGTCGAGTGAACGCGCCGGTGGTGGGAAGCACGTCCAGCCACTGGTCTCGGGTGTAGGAGCGTTCCCAGTCGAATCGCCATAGCTGCGGGGTTGCGAACGAGCCGCTGCCGCCGATCGCGTCGCTGAAACCGTCGAACATCGCCTGGTACATCTGCAGCGGCGATCGGGGCGGCAGGCCGGTGAACGGCGAGTCCGGAACAAGCCGCTTCAACGCCGCGGCGGTTGCTTCTGCGACCGGGCCGGGCGGGTCGAAGACGTGCGCGAGCAGCGCCAGCAGTCCGCCGGGCCGCAGTACCTCGGCGGCCTTCGTCGTTGCGATGGCCGGGTTGATCCAGTGCCAGGACTGTCCCGCCGTCACCGCATCGAAGCGTCGCCCCGCGGGGTCCCAGGTCTCGAAGGTCGCCACCTCGCAGTCGACGCCGCTCGCGCGGGCGAACGCGGCCATGCGGGCATCGGGCTCGACGCCGAGAACGGTGGCCCCGGCATCCCGGAGTTGGCGCGCCACGATGCCGGTGCCGCAGCCGACATCGAGCACGTACGGGCCCGGCGCGGTGTTGAGGATGCGCCGGATCAGCTCCTCGGGGTAGCGGGGCCGGGACCGGTCGTAACGCTCAGGGTTCGTGCCGAACGACTCGGCCACCTGCCGGCTTTGATGCGGTTTGACTTGAGGAGTTTCGGGCGGCTCGCGCGGTACTGTGGGCATGCGCCCACCATAATGGGCGTGCGCCCACTAGACAATCATGTGAGTGAGTGGGTTCACGTTCGGAGAGGATTAGTGCGTGCCGACCGGAGTCCACCTGCGTGAGGTGCGGCAGCAACTGTTCGACGCCGCCGAACGCGTGTTACTGCGCCACGGGCCGAACGCGCTGACCAGTCGGGCCGTCACCGACGAGGCCGGTGTCGCCAAAGGTGTCTTGCACCGGCACTTCACCGACTTCGACGCCTTCCTCACCGACCTCGTGCTCGACCGGGCCGCCGGGCTCGCGGCGCAGTCGAGTGCGCTGCGCGAGTCCACTGGCAGCGGCACGGTGGTCGACAACCTCACCGGTGCACTGACCACCCTGTTCGGGCCGCTCCCGGTGGCGATCATCCCGCTGATCACCTTCCGCGACGAGCTACGCGCCCGGCTGCGGCAAGCCACGCGCGGCGGCGGCACCGCGATCCTCAGCGAGGCCACCACCGCCATCGCTGCCTACCTGACCGCCGAACGCGACCTGGGCCGCATCGCCGCCGACGCCGACATCAACTCGCTCACCCTCTCCCTGGTCGGCGGCGGCCACCTTCTGTTCGCCGACCGCGACTCGGCCCCGCCAAGCACGGCGACCATTACCAAGTTCGTGACAACCGCGCTCGCCGACGCTCTACGAAGACAAACAAGCCAACCCTCGAGCACACAGCACCAATAACCACCCGAACCCCGCCACCCGCATGTCAGTTCGGGATCGGCTAGCGGGACAGTGATTGACCCTCACCGCCGCGCCGTAAACGGATCGGGTTGCGGGACGGTAGCGCCTGTGCGTTGAACATTTGTCGAACACTCATTAGCATGGTGCCATGACTGCATCGATCGGGTTCCGCCCGACACAAGACGACGAGCGCATCCTGCGGGAGGCCGCGCAGCCGGGTGAGAGTACTTCCGACACGTTGCGCCGGGCCCTTCGGCTCTTGGACCACGAACGCTGGCTGATGCAGTTCCGCTCAGACGCGGAAGCACTGGCGGATGAGGACGTCAACGCAGAGCCCGAAGCCTGGTGATCCGTGGGGCCATCTACCGGATTGACCTGGGCCGGCCGCGCGGCCATGAGCAGGGTGGCAAGCGTCTGGGGCTGGTGATGTCACCGTCAGATTCGCCGCTCTCGGTCGTGGCCGTTGTTCCCACGTCGGCCTCGGCCGGCGCATCGATCCACCGACCCGAGCTTGAGGTTGCCGGTCGGCCGACAAGGATGTTGGTCGACCAGATACGCTCGATCGACGTCAATTATGTCGTGGGCGACCCCGTCGACTACCTGACCCGAGACCGGCTCGCAGAGGTCGAGCTCGCGCTGGCCCACTACCTCGGTGTTCAAGACATCGCCGCACCACGATCTCTATAAGGTCCCGATGAACGATCGGCTTGCGGACGGCCCGCGCTTTCCGGTGGCGAGGAGACGTGCTTGCCTGCTCGCGCACCTGGCCGTAAAGTAGGTACGTACCTACCACTCGGGAGGGATGACCATGAAGACGATGAGCGCCCGAGACTTCAATCGCGACGTCAGCGCCGCCAAGCGAGCGGCCGATCACGGCCCCGTCATCATCACCGACCGTGGACGGACTGCCTATGTGCTGCTGTCGGCGCCAGACTACGAGCAACTCACCGACAAGCGCAGCATCGTTGACTGGCTGCAGACCAACGACGACACCGAGTTCGAGCCGGCCCGGCTGACGTCGCTGCCGCGGGCTGCGGACCTGTGAGCTTCCTGCTTGACACCAACGTGGTCAGCGAACTGCGCAAACGCCCCGGCGTGGTCGACCCTGCAGTGCTGGAATGGGCGCAGCGGCATCCTGCGCGGAACCTGTACATCAGCACGGTCACGGTACTGGAGATCGAACTGGGCGTTGCACGACTTGAGCGTCGCGATCAGCAGCAAGGGGCTGGCCTGAGAGAGTGGATGGAGTCCGGAGTACTGGCCGGGTTCGCCGGGCGCATCCTGCCGGTAGATGTCGAGGTGGCACTGCGTGCGGCGCACCTCCACATACCCGACCCCCGCCCCGAGCGCGACGCGTTCATTGCTGCGACTGCCGACGTACACGGCCTGACAGTCGTGACGAGGAACCTCCGCGACTTTCAGCCAACCGGCGTGGCAGCGCTGGATCCGTGGTCATCCGGCCAGTAGCCAACCCTGTCCCTCAAGCCGATCGTCTAGCGAAACAGCATTGCTGAGGTCTGTCGAGCCGGGCCACTCAGCACGTTTTACGACCGATGGGGACGGTGCGGCTCTCGGTTTCCTGGGTGCCCGCGGTGGTGATCCGATAGCTCAGGCATGTCGGACCGGTGACCAGGAGGAAGCCGGGGTAGCCGACGGTTCCTCCGCTGCAGGAGGCGACGGTCACGGACCGGCCAGTGCTCGGCACGTCCTGAACGCCTGTCCAGTGGCCCCAGTCGGTGTAGAACAGCCGCAGTCACGTACCTGTTGCAGCAGTTCCGTGTCGTCGCTGAGGCGGCAGGGGTACCCGAAACAGTACCCATCCACATCACCGAGACCGGCTGGCCGACCAGTCCCGCGCGGACCGAGAACCTCCAGGCTGAGGTGCTCAAGGCTGTTGCCGACGCAGTGATCACCAGCGATGTCGGAGTCCAGGCATATGAGTGGTTCGGACTGCGCGACGGACGAACCGATGGACCATGGTCCACCCGATTCGGAGTCCTTCGCGACGAGTACAGCCCCAAACCCGCCTTCAATACCGTCCAACAGCTCATCTCATCAACAACGAGACGCAAGTGATCAACACCGGAAACGACGTACGACGACAGGTGTCGTCGAGACGACTCACCTTTCGACCTTCGCCACCGCAAGCCGATCCGCCTATGGCGACAGCTTGCTGTGTGACAATGCGCGTGCCTTTGCCCATGACAGCAACGGGTTCTACTACGGAACCGACTCCAATAACTCGTACAACGTCAGTGAGGCGAATCCGTATAAGAACTACTTCGGCGAGAATAGTGGTTCGGGCAATTTTTATAGCTACCGCCAGTGCAACCTGCACCAGATCTTCCGCCCGATGCCAGTCACGACAGATCACATACGCGGTCGAACGCAGACGTGCTCACCGTGCCATCACGTACTCGGTGAACTCAGCATCTCGCGTCTGGCGGTCCACCCGATCATCCCTTCAACGAGGCACTGTCACAGGTAATACGG
Source organism: uncultured Nocardioidaceae bacterium (assembly GCA_964385195.1). Taxonomy (GTDB): domain Bacteria; phylum Actinomycetota; class Actinomycetes; order Propionibacteriales; family Nocardioidaceae; genus CAYLOC01. The sequence continues at coordinate 22,520 of CAYLOC010000009.1, read as the reverse complement.
AACCCACCATCGGATTGGTTGCAACCCGGTCTGACAGGGCACGGTACAACGGCCGGGAAGCGGGAACCCTTCCACCAAGGGCGGGCAGGAGCCCCGCGACGGTCGGACCCAAACGACCCGCATCGTCCCCGAATCAGGATCCGCAAGCGGACGACGCTTCGATCACACGACCTCCACCTGGCAGCCGAGGTTGGGAGCCCTGCTGAGTCTGGGGTCGGCGGTAATCAGTGGTACGTCTAGCCGCACGGCAAGGGCCACATAGAGCGCGTCGTAGAAACTGAGGTTGGCTCTCCACGTCCACGCCAACTCTGCCAGCGGCCCTGTGTGCGGGTACCGATGCTCTATCAGCCCGCGACCGGAGTCCAGTGCGGTTCGTGCCTCCTCAGTGCTGATGAGACCGCGCTGCTCGTGTCGGCGAAGCACGTTGCCAACCTCGGCGTCGATCAGGTGCGGGGCGTGCCGGCGCATCGTCGGCAGCCGCCCTCGCAGCTTGTCTGCGTCGTTGGTCTTCCCGACAAGTGCCAGCACCAACGCCGAGGCGTCGAGTACGTGGTCGTGGCTCACCGTCGATCCGCAGCCAGGTCGGTCAGGATGGACTCGCGTGTGGCGCCGGCGGTGTCACTGTCCGCCCGGGCCGTCTCCATCATGGCCAGGACTTCCTCCGTGGTGGGACGACCAGCGAAATCCACGACAACGTCGCGCATGTAGGACTGGATCGAGCGGCCCGAAGCCCGTGCCCGTCTCCGGATGACCTCGTAAGCGCTCTCGGGAATCTCGCGGATCTGAATCGTTGCCATAGCGCTATAGTAGCGCTTTAGCGCCACACGCTTCGAATGCCGATCGGCTTCTGCCGACAATGGCTCGCACGGCGATGGGCTGGACCGGTGGCTCTGGTGTCGGATGCGCGGTCGCACCGTGCTATTGATGGAGTGGCGCGCCGCACCACGGTCGGCGCGGCCCGGACGAGGGCGACCGTACCCGGACCGACGACGGTCAGCAGCAAGGAGGCTCTCGTGGGCGTAGTGATCTTCGATGGGGTCCAGATCGTCGGCGCGTTGCTGGTGCTGACGTGCTTCCTCTTGGCACAGGTAGACCGCGTCAACCCGGCCGGCTACCGCTACTTGCTCACCAACCTGGTCGGCTCCGGGGCGATGACGGCGACCGCCGTCATCGCTACCGAGTGGGGATTCGTCTTCCTTGAAGGTACCTGGGCGTTGGTCTCCGCCTGGGGTCTCACCCAGCGGCTGCGTGGCGTCACGCCCCAGGTGGTGCACTGATGGAACTCACCTTGCAGTTCATCGGTGCGCTCGGGATCCTGGTTCCCTTCGCGCTGATGCAGGTGCGCCGTACTACCGCACATTCGTGGCTCTACCTGGGATCGAACCTCGCTGGCTCGACAGTCTTGACCTGGCTTGCGTTGATCGAGTCACAGTGGGGATTCGTGATCCTCCAGGGCGTGTGGGCACTAGCCGCCCTGGCAGGACTCGTCCACCGAGCAACCCGCGGACGCCCGGTTACGAGCTCAAGGCAATGACACAATCGTCCACGTGCACCCTCGTGGCCCCCGCGCGGCAGATTTCGTGGTCATG
>CAYLOC010000009.1:0-20831 GCA_964385195.1 uncultured Nocardioidaceae bacterium | reverse complement strand
CACAATCGTCCACGTGCACCCTCGTGGCCCCCGCGCGGCAGATTTCGTGGTCATGAGCGTCCATATGGACGCTCATGACCCTTCTTGAGAAGAACCGCCCATCGATCGCCCAGCGGTGTTCGCGAAGATGCGGCACCCTTCCGCATCGTCGTCGGTTCACCCCATGCACTGACCTACTTCGTCCTATTCGCCCGGGCTGCGTCGTCGACATCCCACCACGTCAACGAACGTTCACAACGCACCGGTTGGCCGCACGGAGGACTGCCACGCGTCATGACCAGCCGGTCAACTGGATGATCTCGGCCGCGAGATCGGTCACCGATTGTCGATCAGTATTGAGCCTTGTGACTCCTTTGGGCGCGTCCGCCTCCAGCCCGCGAGCGGCCTCACGACTTCGACCCATCGCGTAGTCGAGTCCGCCACCAACCTCGCGTTGAGCGAGTCTTTGACCAGCGACCTCGTCACTTGAAGTCAACAGCACGCCGATCACCTTCGGCTGGTCGCCCATCGCAATCGTCAACTCGTCGATCACAGGTGCCACGACACTCGCTGTGTTGACATAGATCAAGCGCGTGTAGCCGTGCGCTTTGTAGTTCGCCCACATGGCCGCCAGATTGACCTCTGCTAGCCGATAACCCTGCTCCCAAGGCACTGGAAACGCCATGTCCAGGTTGTCGCCTTCGATCCAGGCGTGCTGAACGCCGTACGTGGAAAGTTGGCGGTGGACCTCCGCAGCCACCGTGCTCTTGCCCACGCCAGACCGACCACCGATCAAAAGCAAATGCGATTGGAGCACGCGAGTCAGGGCTGCCGACGAGCGTCGCCGCGGAGCCATGCGAGAACCTCTTCCGCGTGCTGATCCGGTGGAAATACCGGATAGAAGGCGTGTTCGATCCTGCTGGCAGCGATGATCAGCGTCAAGCGCTTATACAACCGCTGACCCTGGACCGTGAACGTCGGGAGACCGAGCGCCTCGGCCACCTCGAACGCCGGGTCGGACAGCACCGAGAACGGCAACCGCAGTCGGTCGACCAGTTCGCTTTGGTAGTCCGTACTCTGCGAGGACAATCCGTAGACCGCGTTGGCACCGGCGGCCAGTAACTCCGCATGGTGATCGCGGAAGCCGCATGACTCCGGCGTGCATCCTCGCGCGCCCGGGATCGCGTCCCAGCCGTCCGGCAGGTCGACTCCTGGTGCACCGGTCAACGGGTAGACGTACAGTACTGTTCGCCCGGTCCCGAGTTCATCGAGCGCCACAACCTGCCCACCGGTGCCCGACAACACCAGATGGGGAATCACCATGCCGGGTAGGTGATCGGCCGCCCCGTCGTTGTCGGGGACCGGCAGGTCACTCGGCAGATCCATGGAAGTCACCACTACGGTCCTCTCGTCCGATGTACGCCGCCTACGACCGTAGACCGTGCGCCCAGGCCGATGGTGCTCTCGGTCAGGATTGGGGTCGGCGGGCGATCCTGCTAGGCCACCACACGACACGTCCGATGTCGTGGGTCAGCGCGGGAATCAGCAACGAGCGTACGACGAGAGTGTCCAGCAGCACTCCGAACGGCACGATGAACGCAATCTGGGCGAGGAACAGCAGCGGTATGACGCTCAGCGCAGAGAACGTGGCGGCAAGGACGACTCCGGCGGAGGTGATGACACCGCCGGTGGCGACCAGGGCACGACGTACGCCGGGACGGGTTCCGCTGCGCAGGGTCTCCTCCCGTGCTCGCGTGAGCAGGAAGATGTTGTAGTCCACCCCCAAGGCCACGAGGAACACAAACCCGAACAACGGCACTGCCGGATCCGCACCGGGGAATCCGAGCAGGTGGTTGAACACCAGCGCGGAGACCCCGAGCGTGGCCGCGTAGTTGAGACCGACCGAGGCGACCAGCAGCACCGGCAGCACAATCGCCCGCAGCAGCAGGGCCAGCAGCACCAAGACGGCAGCCAGGATCAACGGGATGATCGTGTTCCGGTCGTGCTCTGCGGCGGCCTCGGTGTCGACCTGGATGGCGGTCGTTCCCCCGACCTTGGCGTCTGGCACTGCCTGGTGCACCTCCGCACGCAGGTCTCTCACCACGTCTGCCGCACGCTGGCCCCCCGGAGGAGGGCGCAGAGTGGCCCGTACCTGCACCTTCCCCTGCACCACGGTGGGCTTCCCGTGCTGGGAGACGACGGTGACCGAGGTGATCCCCGACACCTCCTCGGCGGTGCTGACCAACTGCTTCCTCGCGTCCGCGGGGCCGATGATGATCGCTGGGCTCGCCGTGCCTGCGGGGAAGTGTCGCGCCAATACCTGCTCTCCGTGCACGGAGTCGACCGGGTCCAGGAACAACGCCGACTGCGTGGTGCCACTGGCCTGGAACATGGGCGCGAACACTGCCGCCAGGATCACCAGCGGAAGCGTCGCCCCCACCCACACCCACCGGGGGCGCCGCCCGACGAGGCGGGCCACCCTCCCCCAGATGCCGGCACGTTCAGGGTGCTGGCTGCCGTACCGCGGCGGTGCCGGCCAGAACGCGGTGCGACCGAGCAGCACCAGGACCGCCGGCAGGAACGTCAACGACGCGACCAGGGACGCCAGGATCCCGAACGCCGCGACGGGGCCGAGCCCGGAGGTGGAGTTCAGTTCGCTGGCCAACAGGCAGAGCAGTCCCAGGATGACGGTGATCGCGGAAGCGGTGATGGGTGCGAACGAGCGCCGCCAGGCGACCAGCATCGCCGTGACCTTCGACTCGTGGTCACGCAGCTCCTCCCGGTACCGCGCCGTCAGCAGCAACGCGTAGTCGGTCGCTGCCCCGACCACGAGGATGAACAAGATCCCCTGGCTCTGTCCGTTCAACGTGATCGTGCCGCCGTCGGCGAGAGCGTAAACCGCGCCACTGGCCGCGGCCAGCGCGAACAAGGCGGAAAGGAGCACCACCAACGGGAGGATCGGACTGCGGTAGACCACGATCAGGATCACCAGCACCACTGCCACCGCGACCAGCAACAAGATGCCGTCGATACCGGCGAACGCCCCCACGAGGTCCGCGGTGAACCCCGCGGGGCCGGTCACGTGGGCCTGCACCCCCTGCGGGAGTCCGTTGTGCACTTGGGCGCGCACTGCCTGGACGACATCGGGAAGCCGATCCTGCAGCGTGCCGTCCAGCGGGAGGATCACCTCCAGGGCCTTACCGTCCTCGGAGGGGACGGGACCACGCGGCGGAACGACCATCTCCGTCAGTGCGGCCAGAGCCTTGGTGTCTTCCGCGGCGGCTCGCCGTGTCTTCGCGGAGATCCCAGCAGGCTCCTGGTAGACCACGATGGCCGGGGTCACCGGCTGCTCCTGGAACAGCTCCTGCAGATGGAACACCTGCGTCGACTCGGCGCTGGAGGGGAGGAACGCAACGCTGTCGTTCTCCTGCACCTCCGCCAGCTTGCCGGCGTACGGCCCGGCGACGCCGCCCAGCACCAGCCAGGCCACGACCAGCACGGCAGGGATCGCCCACCATCCGCGCGCGGCCGCCGGTGTGTCACCGTGTCGACTCATTGGTAGAGAGTCTAGCTAGTTTCGCCCGGTGCTCCGGCGATACCATGTTCAGCGATGAACAACGAGGCCGTGCCCACTCCGGGCGAGGTCCGATACCGGATCGGCCAGTCTCTCCGCGACCTGCTCCGCCTGGCCCCAGCAGTCAACACCGAGCTCGCCCACCACCTGGGGGTCGGCGTCAGCGATCTGATGGCCCTGGACTACCTGACCGCCGGGGCTGAGCCGCTGGGTGTTGTGGACCTGGCACACCGGCTGGGGATGCGGTCCGCCTCCGCGACCGTACTGGTCGACAGGCTCGCCGCAGCAGGCCACGTCACCCGACAGCCGCATCCCACCGACGGCCGTCGTACCGTCGTCCACGCGACCGACCATGCCCGCCAGGAAGCACGCGACGCGCTCGCCCCGCTGATCCACGCCATCAACGCCGCCGCCGCGGACCTGGATGAGCGTACCGCCGCAGAGGTGCTGCGCTTCCTCACTCGCGTCCGGGCGGTGCTGGCGGACTTCGCACACACCCCGGACTCATACGGCGGCGATGCCCGCAGGTCTGCCGGTACCGGCGACTGACCCGGTACCGGCGACTGACGGAGCGCGATGCATGAACCGCCACGGAGGCGGGTACACCCCAAGTGGAGCACTTCCCACGCCGCGTCGGCGTGGGTGAGGAGGTGGACACGACCATGGCAACCACAGCTGAAACCCACCAGCGTCCCGGCTTCACCGGCACGCTGCGGATACCACGCAGCCGCGGAGCGGTCAGCGGCACGGCTTTGGTCCTCCTCGGCATCTGGGGAGGGATCATTCCCTTTGTCGGGCCCGTGTTCGGCTACGCGTACACACCAGACGTCGCCTGGCACTTCAACATTCCGCGTCTCTACCTGGAGATCCTCCCAGGAGCCGCTGCCGTGCTCGGCGGCCTGATCCTCCTGGGCAGCGGCAACCGTGCGACCGCATCGTTGGGGGCGTGGCTGGCGACGGTGAGCGGGGCCTGGTTCATCCTCGGCCCGGTGTTCAGCCAGCTGTGGAACGGCGGGGCCCCGGCAGCGGGACTTCCCGCGGGCGCTTCCACGCTCGGCGTCGTCGTCCAGCAAGTCGGGTTCTTCTACGGCTTGGGCGCCGTCATCTTGTACTTCTCCGTCGCGGCGCTGGGACGCATCAGCGTGGTCGGTTACAAGGACCTGGCACGGAACACCGAGCGTGCCGAACAGCACTCAGCGCGTCACCACCCCGGCGAGCCCGAGCCGGGGTACGCCGAGCCCGTGCGCCCGGAGCGGGAAGAGCGCTAAACCGCCGTACCCGAGCCGAGCCCCGCCCACATCGTGAGCGCTCGATCGCGCCTCACACTCGATAGGGCGCCAGGGCATCCCGACGGACTGCGATCCCGTGGCCCGGGGTGCCGCGCCGCGGGTGGAGCGCACCGCCCTCGGGGTCCAGCACCCCGTCGAACGCGAGGGTCTCGATCCGGGCATGGTCGTGGAAGTACTCGAGATGGCGGAGGTTCGGTGTGGCGGCGCACGCGTGCGCATGCAGGTTCGGAGCGCAGTGGGCGGAGACCGACAGTTCGTGGGCGGCGGCCACGGCCGCGGCCCGGAACCACCCGCTGTAGCCGCCGCATCGGGTGGCGTCGATCTGGAGGCAGTCCACCGCACCCGCTGCGCACATCCGCTGGAAGTAGCCGGGATCACTGCCGTACTCACCGGCGGTGACGTCGGCGTCCACGTTCTGGCGAACCATGCGTAGTCCGGCGAGGTTGTCGGAGCTGACCGGCTCCTCGTACCACGACACACGCGCGTCCGAGCACCCCCGAAGCACCCGGATGGCCTGTTTCGCGCTGTAGGCACCGTTCGCGTCGACGTACAGTTCGGGTTCGGCGCCGATCACCTGGCGGGCGAGGTGGATCCGTGCCAGATCGCGCGGCTCGTTGTTGCCGCGGTCCTGCCCGATCTTGATCTTCACCCGAGGGATGCGCTGTTCGTTGACCCAGCCGCGGAGCTGGTCGCTGAGCTGGTGGTCGGTGTAGGAGGTGAACCCCCCGCTGCCATACACCGCAACCTCCTCCTGCGCGGAGCCGAACAGGTCGACAAGCGACACTCCGAGAAGCCGGGCCTTCAGGTCCCAGCAGGCGACGTCCACCGCGGACACGGCGTACTGGGCGACCCCGGCCCGCGTCGCGTTGCGGATGCTGCGGGTCATACCGGTCCAGATCCGCGGCACGCCCATCGGGTCGTGACCGACCACCGCCGAGGACAGGCCATCGTTGACCAGCCGCGCGCACGCGGGCGGCCCGTAGGTCCAGCCGATGCCCGTGGTCTGTCCACTCCGCACTGAGACGAGCACGAGGGTGGTGGAGTCCCAGGCCAGGGTCCCGTCCGCCTCCGGCGCGTCGGTCGGGATCGTGTACGCCGATGCCTCGACTGAGTCGATCACCTGGTGCTGCACGGTGCCTCGCCGAACTAGCCGCGGTGGGGAAGGAGCTCTTGCAGTTTCGTGCGCATCCCCTTCTTGATGACCTCCCACCGGTCCTCGTCACCCTTGGCCAACGCCAACGCGGCCTGCCGCATCTGGTCCAAGGACGCGTGCGGCGGGATGGGTGGGAAGTTGGGGTCGCAGTGCACGTCGAGGACGACCGGCCGATCGGCCCCGAGGGCGAAGTCCCATGCGCCGGACAGCTCCTCTGGGCTGGTCACGGTGCGGGTGCCCAGCCCAAGGCTGTCCGCGAAACCGGCATAGTCGACGTCGGGAAGCTTCTGCGACTCGATGAACTTCGGTGACCCGGCCATTGCTCGCAACTCCCAGGTGACCTGGTTGAGGTCGTTGTTGTGCAGCACACAGACGATGAGCCGCGGGTCGCTCCACTCCTGCCAGTACCGTTTGATCGTGATCAGTTCGGCCATCCCGTTCATCTGCATGGCCCCGTCCCCGACGAGCGCGATGGCTGGCCGGTCCGGATGGGCGAACTTGGCGCCGATGGCGTAGGGCACCCCAGGGCCCATGGTGGCGAGTGTGCCCGAGAGCGAGCCGCGCATGTTGCCGGTGAGTTTCAGGTCCCGGGCGTACCAGTTCGCTGCGGAGCCGGAGTCGGAGGTGAGGATCACGTCGTCGGGCAGGCGGGAGGACAGCTCCCAGAAGATCCGCATCGGGTTGACCGGATCGCCGTCGACCATCGCCTCGGCCTCCATCGTCTGCCACCACTCGGCTACGTTCTTCTCGATGGTGCCGCGCCAGTCCCGGTCCTCCTTGCGCTTCAGTTGCGGCAGCAGGGCGCGCAACGTCGAGCCCGCGTCGCCGACCAGGTTGACCTCGTTGGGGTAACGCAGGCCGACGAAACTCGGGTCGACGTCGATCTGCACCCCGCGGGCCTGGTCGAATCCCGGCATGAACTGGGTGTAGGGGAAACTGGACCCGACCATGAGCAGCGTGTCGCAGTCGCGCATCATCTCATAGCTGGGCCGGGTCCCGAGGAGACCGATCGCTCCGGTCACATACGGGAGATCGTCGGGGAGCACGTCCCGGCCGAGTAGTGCCTTGGCAACCCCGGCGCCGAGCAGCTCGGCGGTCTCCATCACTTCCTCACGGGCGGTGCGGGCGCCCTGCCCGACGAGGATCGCGACCTTCGAGCCCGCATTGAGAACCTCTGCGGCCCGGGCAACAGCGTTGTCGTTGGCGACCGTCTTGGGCCACTCCACGCCGAGCGAAGACGGCACCATCTTGAATGCGTGCTCGGGTGGGCTGTACTCCAGCTCCTGCACGTCCGCCGGCACGATGATCGCGGTCACGGTGTGCTTCCCCATCGAGGTCCGCATGGCGCGGTCCACCACATTCGGCAGTTGTTGGGGCGTGGTGACCATCTGGACGTAGTCACCAGCGACGTCCTTGTACAGGCTCATGAGGTCGATCTCCTGCTGGTAGGAGCCACCCATCGCCGTACGGTTCGTCTGCCCGATGATCGCGACCACCGGCACATGATCGAGTTTGGCGTCGTACAACCCGTTGAGGAGGTGGATCGCACCGGGTCCAGAGGTGGCGACGCAGACACCGACCTTGCCGCTGAACTTGGCATAGCCACCGGCCTCGAACGCGGCCATCTCCTCGTGTCGTGCCTCGATGAACTTCGGGTCGTTGTCGGCGTCGTACCAGGAGGCAAGGAGCCCGTTGATGCCGTCTCCGGCATATCCGAAGACCCGGTCCACACCCCACTCGCGCAGTCGCTGGAGTAGGTAGTCGCCACAGTTCTGTGTCATGGTTGCTCTCCTTCTGGTCGGTTCTCCGCGTCCCGGGCAGCTCGTTTCGGTGTCCGAAGCCGCCGCCAGGCGGCACGTCCGGCTGCGGCTGCAGCGGTGCCGGCGAGCGCTCCGATGCTGCCCAGCGTCACGGTGCCGCTCAACACGCCGGGAGTGCTGGGTCGTCCGGCGATGTGCTTCTCCGGCCGTACGTCTGTCCGGACCGGGCCGTGCCGGGCTGCGGCCAGCAGTTCGGCCAGGTGGACTGCCTCCCGGCCGCCACTGTCGAGTTCATGGATCTGGGTTCGGCAGGAGAAGCCGTCGGCCAGCACGACCGCGTCCGGCGCAGCCTCCCGCAGGCGAGGCAGCAGCACCTGCTCGGCACACGCCTCGCTGACCTCACCGTGGCCCCGGGTGAACCCGAAGTTCCCGGCCAGTCCGCAACAACCGGACTCCAGGTGTTCGGTGTCGACCCCGGCCGCCGTCAGCAGCCGCTCGTCGGCGTCCCATCCGGTAATGGCGTGCTGGTGGCAGTGCACCTGCGCCAGCGCCTCGAGCCGGTCTTCGTTGTCCAGTCGCGGTGGTGACCAGCCCGGGGTGTGATCCATCAACAACTCAGCGAGGGTGACGGTCTGGCGCTGCAACCGCATCACGTCCTGGTCGCCGTGCAAGAGGTCGGGGGCGTCGCTGCGGAACACCGCCGTACAACTGGGCTCCAGGCCGACCACATAACCGCCGGCACGAACATGGTCAGCCAGCGTCGTCACGGTACGGCGCAGCACCGCCCGCGCGGTCTTCAGCTGTCCGGTGGAAATCCACGTCAATCCGCAACACAGGGGTTCGGTTGGCAGTCGAACCGACCAGCCGGCCGCCTCCAACACGTCCACGGCGGCTTGGCCGATGTGCGGATGGAAGGAGTTGGTGAAGGTGTCCGGCCACAGCATGACCTCGCCGCGACGGCCGGTGCCTTGGGCCGTGTGCTGCCCCCACCACTGTTGCAGTGTCTGGCGAGCGAAGACCGGGATCTCCCGGCGCTCCAGCCCGGCAAGGTCCGGCGCGAGAGTGCGCAGCACGGGTGCGTGGCTCAGCGCGTTCACAACCGGTGCCGCGTGCGTAGCGCCGATGACGCGGGCCGCTACCGGCAGCCACCCCAGCGCGTAGTCGGCGCGCGGGCGCAGCCGACCCTGGTAGTAGTGGGCCAGGAACTCCGCCTTGTAGGTGGCCATGTCGGTGTCGACCGGGCAGTCGGTCTTGCAGCCCTTGCAGGCCAGGCAGAGGTCGAGGGCGTCCTTGACCTCCTCCGAGCGCCAACCATCGGTGACCGGCCCGTCGCCGTGGCCGTTGAGCATCTCGTACAGCAGCCGCGCCCGGCCGCGGGTGGAGTGCCTTTCTTCCTTGGTTACTTGGTACGACGGGCACATCACCGAGCCTCCGTCGTGGCCGTGTTGGCGGCACTTCCCCACGCCGACACAGCGGGAGGCGGCCTGCACGAAGGAGCCGCCGTCCTCGGGATAGGCGAAGTACAGATCCTGCGGGGCCATCGGTGCCCAGGACGCACCCATCCGCAGGTTCTCATCCAGCCGGTACGGGTCGACGACCTTACCGGGGTTCATCTTGTTGCTCGGGTCGAAGGTCGCCTTGAACTCCCCGAAGGCGGTCATGACCCGGTCACCGAACATCCTCGGTAGCAACTCGCCACGGCTCTGCCCGTCTCCGTGCTCACCGGAGAACGAGCCGCCGTAGCCGGCGACCAGGTCCGCGGCCTGCTCCATGAACCGGCGGTAGGTGGCGACGCCGTCGGCGGTGAACAGGTCAAACGGGATGCGGGTGTGGACGCAGCCTTGGCCGAAGTGCCCGTAGAGTGCGGGCCCGGTGTCGGAGGCGTAGCCGAACTCCTCGTAGAGCTTACGGATGTCGCGCAGGTAGTCCCCGAGCCGATCCGGCGGGACAGCGGCGTCCTCCCACCCCTCGAACGTGTCCGGCTTGCCGGGGATGTGGGCGGTGGCACCGAGACCCGCCTCCCGAGCCGCCCACAACTCATCCTCCAGCGCCGGGTCGTCGAAGAATTTCACCTCCGGGTTGTGATCGGACTCCTCCAGGTCATCCAGCAGCGCCTGCGCGGCCCGGTCGGTCTCATCGGTGCTGCTCCCGCCGAACTGCACCATCAAGAAGCCGGTTCCCTGGGGCATCCGGCCGAGCGCGTCGGAGTTCATCCGTTTGATCTGCTCGTCACGGATGAGGTAGCGGTCCACGCCCTCCAACTTCACCGGGTTGTGGCGAGCGATGGTGGGAACCGCGTCCCCGGCCTCGGCGATGTTGTCATAACCCAGAATGACGAGAGTGCGCGCCGGCAGCACAGGCACCAGCTCCAGCTCCGCACGGAGGACGGTGACCAACGTGGACTCGCTGCCGACGAGGGCGCCGGCGACGTCGAACCCGTTCTCCGGCAGCAGTGAGTCCAGGTTGTACCCCGACACGCGGCGGGGGATGTCGGGGAACCGGCGGCGTACCTCGTCGCCGTACTGTTCCCGGATGCGCTGCATTGAACGGTAGACGGCCGCCCGGCGGTCACCCCGGGCCTCGATCTCGGCGTACTCCTGGTCGGTCGTCTCTCCGCACCAGAACCGGGTGCCGTCGTAGAGCAACACTTCCAGCCGGGAGATGTTGTCCACGACCTTCCCGGTCCGCTGTGCGGTGGCACCGCAGGAGTTGTTGCCGATCATTCCGCCCAGGGAGCAGTTCTGGTGGGTGGACGGTTCCGGGCCGAACCGAAGATCATGCGGCGCCAACTGCTCGTTCAGCGTGTCCAGGACGATCCCCGGCTCGACGATGCACGTGCGCGCGTCGGAGTCGACAAAGAGAAGCCGGTCGCAGTACTTGGTCCAGTCGATCACCACCGCGGTGTTGGTGCACTGCCCGGCCAGGCTGGTGCCGCCACCGCGGGACAGCACCGGCACGTCGTGCTCGCGGCAGACCGCCACGGCTTCGACTGCGGCATCGACGCTGCGTGGAATTACTACACCGATCGGGACCTGCCGGAAGTTCGACCCGTCCGTGCTGTAGGCCCCGCGGCTCCCGGCGTCGAAACGGACCTCGCCATCGACCCGCCTTCGCAGGTCCGCCGCCACAGCATCCGTGGCTGGGTCGGGGTCGTCCCGCCCGGGTGATCGCTGCACGGACGGCAGGCGTTCAGGCATGCGTGCTCCACCTCCTGTCCACCTATTACCCCACTCGCGGCTTTTCACACACCGGGAGCGGCTACTCGGACTCCTGGTCCGGCTCCTCCGGAGGACCGACCTGGCGCACCCCGCTGCGGACGATCCGCCCCTCGCGGATCGCCTCCCGCAGAGCACGACCGAAGCTGCCTGGCCCCCAGTAACGCGCCGCCACCGCCTGGTACAACGCCCGGATTCCGATGGCGCCGAGCTCGTGTACCGCGTTCTCCAGCGCGAGGATCTGGTGGTCCAGCGCCTCCTCCTGTTGACGTTGCGACGCAGGGGTGAACTGCCATGGTTGTACCTTGCCCGGGCCCGGCCGGAAGCGGCGCATCCCGCGGGTGGACTCGGCACGACGTCGCTCGGTGCGCTGCCGGATGCGTTGCTCCCGCTCAGCCCGTTCTGTCGCGCGGCGGTTCTGCTCGTCGCTCATCGCTGTCCGCCTTCCTGTTGTTGCTCGGCATCTGCGGTAGTCAGCGGCGCCGCGATGTCTTCCAGCTCGGCCTTCTCGGCCCTGACCCCGAGGAACAGCTCCGCCACACCGCCGAGCGCCATCACCGCGGCGCCGATGTAGAAGCCGAGCGCGACAAGTTCCCGGCTGCCGGAGTCGATGAACTCGCCGAAGAGCAAGGGACCGCTGATGCCGCCCGCCGCCGTACCGATCGCGTAGAAGAAGGCGATCGCCAGCGCCCGGGTCTCCATCGGGAACACCTCGCTCACCGTGAGGTACGCCGAGCTCGCTCCGGCCGAGGCGAGGAAGAACGTGACCACCAGGATGGCCAGGAACAGCCAGGGCCCCATGACCTGCCGCAGGAACACCTGGGCAAGAGCCACGGTGATGAGGGCAGATCCGATATAGGTACCCGAGATCATCGGTTTTCGCCCGACGGTGTCGAACAACCTGCCCAGGACGACCGGCCCGGCGAAGTTCCCCAGCGCCCAGATGATGATGAACACCGGTACGAACGCCGAGGCCACACCATAGAAGCCGCTGTACAAGGTGCCGAGGTTGAACGTCACCCCGTTGTAGAGGAACGCCTGGCCGACGAAGAGACACAGGCCCAGGACGGCCCGCCGGGGATAGCGCGTGAACGCGACCTTGCCGATCTCGCGGAACGGGATGTGCGTGCGCTGGCGCACCGTGAGCGTGCTTCCCGGTTCGGGGAGCCCCTGACCGGTCTCCTCGCGCACCTCGTCCTCAATGCCGCCCACGATCCGTTCGGCGTCCTCCTCCCGACCGTGGATGAACAACCAACGGGGGCTCTCCGGAACATGCCGGCGTACCAGCAGGATGCCGACGCCGAGCACGGCTCCGACGAAGAACCCGATTCGCCACCCGAGATCACCGGCGAACACATGCAACAAGAGCACGGCCGCCGCCGCCCCGGCTGCCGACCCGAGCCAGTACGAGCCGTTGATGATCAGGTCGACCCGACCCCGCACGCGGGCAGGGATGAGCTCATCGATCGCGGAGTTGATGGCGGCGTACTCTCCACCGATACCGGCCCCGGTGAAGAAGCGAGCGGCGTAGAACCACCACACCGAGAGGGAGAAACCGGTCGCGATGGTGGCGGCGATGTAGACCACCAGCGTGACCAGAAACAGCTTCTTCCGCCCGAAACGGTCGGTCAACTGTCCGAAGAACAGCGCCCCCAAGCACGCGCCGACAACGTAGATCGAGGCAGCGATGCCGATCTGGCCGGCGCTGACGTCGATACCGCCGGCCTCGGTCATCCGGGCGGCGACGCTGCCGACCATGGTGACCTCGAGCCCGTCGAGGATCCACACCGTGCCCAGCCCGACCACCACCATCCAGTGGAACCGGGACCACGGCAGCCGGTCCAGACGGGCCGGAACCTGGGTCGAGATCGTGCCGGTCTGCACCTGTGACATCTATCGACCCTTTCCTCGTTGGCCACTCACGCACGGGGTGTACCCGAGGGAGCACGTCGGTATGCACGAGGCGGATCGACGCGGGTGGCCGTGGAAGCGCACTGCAGTAGCTGCGCGTGTACGAACGCCTGGGGAAGGTTGCCGACAGTCCCAGTAGAGCCACGTTCGCTGTCATCGCGCTGGCGAAGACACTGCCCAGCGACGTTCAGTACGATGCGCAACGATCGCAACGGAAACGTAGATAAGCCATAAGGCCGAGGACGGAATCCGTCTGCCAAACGATTAGATAAAACCCCTCTGATAATTTCCTGAATCAGTCACAACATACTCAATGGCCACACCCTTTTCTATTTTCCGCTGCGAGTTTCCTCTGCCAAGATGATGTGGTAGGCAGGGAAGTAGCAGAGATCGTCGGTGGTCGAGACCGTTGCCATCGCACCTCACTTTTTCCACGTTGGGAGGGGCGATGAATGTACGACCAGACGCATCGGTAGCCGCCCCACGAGAGGAACCGGCTCGGGAGGGGCGGGACGCACACAGCAGAGAGTTGCTGATCCGCGCCGAGCATGCCGAGAGCTCCCAGGAACGGGAGCAGTTGGTGCAGGAGGTCGTGCTCCTCAACACCGACTTCGCCGAAGCGGTCGCTCGCCGCTATCGCGGCCGCGGCATCAGCGATGACGACCTCGTCCAGATCGGATGCTTGGGTCTGCTCAAGGCCTGTCATGGGTTCGACTCGACGAAGGGGTCGAGTTTCCTCAGTTATGCGGTACCTACCATCCGAGGCGAGGTACGCCGTTTCTTCCGCGACAACGCGTGGGTGATCCGGCCACCGCGGCGCATTCAGGAACTGCAGGCGGCGATCAAGGCCGCATCCGCGGAGTTGTCCCAGAGCCAGGGGGCGGTGCCCTCGGCGGAGGACCTGGCCCAGCACCTTGATGTCGACGTCGATCATGTCAACGAGGCCCTGGTGGCCGATGGCTGCTACACGCCAGCCTCCCTTGACCAGCCGGCAGGCAAGAACGAGGACCTCTCGGTCTACGAGTTGCTCGGCGATGACGACGGCGGCTATTACCGTGCTGAGGCGCTGATCGCGTTACGGCCGCTCTGTCAAGCGCTTCCCGTCCGCGATAGTCGAATCCTGTATCTGCGGTTCTTCTGCGAGTGGACCCAGCAACGGATCGCCGACGACCTTGGCATCACCCAGATGCAAGTCTCCCGGCTGCTGGCGCGGATTCTGACTCGACTGCGCACCCAACTCACCACTGCTCCTACACCACCCATCCCGCGCGCCGGCTAGCGACCGCAGGTCGGCCCGGAACGATCAGCGCGGGCCCGGTCGTGGTGAAGTTTCTGAAAGTGGCACTCCTCCGCGCTGATGGTGACGGGGACGACTGGCGTGGAACCCGTCCTCGCTTGGAAGTTGCCGGGTGGAAACGAGTTGCTGGGCGACGGTCCGGAGTTTCAGGTTGTGGTTCTGTGAGTAGCGCTTGAGAACCTCGAACGCCTGGTCGGCAGCGAGATCGAAGCGCTCCATCAACATGCCCTGTGCCTGGCCGATCAACTTACGTCCGTCGAGTGCCGTGTTCAGGCCGGCGATCTCCATCGAAGATGACAGGGCCACAGCTGCGTGCCGGGTGAAGATGCTGACGAAGGCAAGATCGTCGGCACCGAACTCCCGACGGCGTTTCCAGTACAGGTTCAGCGTCCCCATACGGCGACCCTGGTCGCCGGTGAACTCACCAACCAACATGCTCCTGATTCCTGCCTCAACCACCGCGGCTTTCCACTTCCCCCACCGACCGTCAGACGTGAGGTCGGGCACGACGAGCGAGCGCTCCCACGAGTGATCCAACGTACAGCCCCCGCCGAGGCTGGACTCCCAGCCATCGATCTGCTCCACCACCGGATCAGTCCCTGCGACTGTCTCCACGCGACTGCCGTTCCGGATGA
Organism: uncultured Nocardioidaceae bacterium; assembly: GCA_964385195.1. Classification (GTDB taxonomy): domain Bacteria; phylum Actinomycetota; class Actinomycetes; order Propionibacteriales; family Nocardioidaceae; genus CAYLOC01. The sequence goes on along the minus strand of CAYLOC010000009.1, from coordinate 6,018 downwards.
AACCAATGCCGGCATGATCCGCGTCGAGCTGGGTTCGGGCGAACCCGACCACTTGGTGCGCCGTCTCACCGACTGTCGGCGCCGCATGGAGGGACTCCGCAAGTTCGGCGAACTCGCGATTACTCAGCTCGTTGACCATGATCGCCCTTCGCGTAACCGGACGGGCGGTGACAGTCATCGACCGGCGGTCACTTCGCTTGCCGGTATCAAACAGCCTACCTTCCTGGTTTCTCCCCCGGACCGGTGAGTCCAGATTGTCGACCGCGGACGATTCCCTCATCCGCGCGGCGAAGAGGCCGCCCCTGACCAGCGAACGGCGCGAGTAACTTTGACGTGGGGTTGTTTCGCTCGCCCTCCAGTCGGGAAGTGACACACCAGCCGATTCATTCGTCGAAGGGAAGCAGGCATGCCTGAGGAGGACTTTCGTCACGAACTGGCCCAGCAGCTCCGGGTGGACTCGGTACGGGCGAGCGACGCCGCCGGCTCCGGCCACCCCACGTCATCGATGTCGGCAGCTGACCTGATGGCGGTGCTGCTCGACGGATATCTGCACCGGGACTACCAGAACCCGGGCAACCCGCACAACGACCACCTCATCTTCTCCAAGGGCCATGCTTCTCCGCTGTACTACGCCATGCTCAAGGCGGTCGGGGTCATCGACAATGAGGAGCTCCTGACCTTCCGGCGTCACCTCAGCCGGCTGGAAGGCCACCCCACGCCACGCATCCCCCCGACACCGGTGGCGACCGGGTCGTTGGGCCAAGGCCTTCCCATCGGAGTCGGTCTCGCCCTGACCGGCCAGGCCCTGGACCGGCTTCCGTACCGGATCTGGGTACTGTGCGGTGACTCCGAGATGGCCGAGGGCTCGATATGGGAAGCAGTCGAGCACGCCTCTTGGTACGGCTTGGACAACCTGACCGCGATCGTCGATGTCAACCGACTCGGTCAGACCAGGGAGACCATGCTGGGCTGGGATCTCGACCGCTACGCCGCCCGGTTCGACTCCTTCGGGTGGGAGGCGATACCCATAGATGGTCACAGCCTCACAGCCATCGATGACGGCTTCCATCGGGCCGTAGACACCCGGGGAAGGCCCACGGTCATCCTCGCCCGGACCCGTAAAGGTCGAGGGGTTCGAGCGGTCGAGGACCAGGAAGGGGCGCACGGCAAGCCACTGCCAGACCCTGCTGCCGCAGTGAAGGAACTCGGTGGGGAACGTCATCTGACCGTCCACGTCGCGGCTCCACAACGGGGGGCCCGGGCGCACGGGTTCCCGACCGACGAGTCCGCGGCCATGCCCCGCTGGGAGGTCGGAGACGAGGAGGCGACCCGAAGCGCATACGGCAAGGCGCTCGCCGTACTTGGATCCCACCGTGCGGATGTGGTGTGCTTGGACGGCGAGGTGTCGAACTCCACCCACTCCGACATCTTCGCCCAGGCTCATCCGGATCGCTATTTCGAGATGTTCATTGCCGAGCAGCAGATGATCGCCGCTGCGATCGGGATGCAGGCCCGTGGCTGGACACCCTTCGTATCCACATTCGGCGCCTTCCTCAGTCGCGCGTATGACTTCCTCCGGATGGCAACCGTGTCACGAGCACACCTGTGCGTATGTGGTTCGCACGCCGGGGTGTCGATCGGGCAAGACGGCCCGTCACAAATGGCCCTGGAAGACATCGCTTCTTTCCGTGCACTTCACGGCAGCACGGTGCTGCATCCATCCGACGCCAACCAAACAGCAAGACTGGTCGCAGAAATTGCGGATCGACCGGGTGTCAACTACCTGCGCACCTTGCGCGGGAAGACCCGGGTACGCACACCCCCCGAAGAACATGTCCAGATAGGTGGAAGTCGTACGGTCCGCTCCTCCGACCACGACGACGTGACGATCATCTGCTGTGGTGTCACCGTGGATGAGGCGGCGGAAGCAGCCGAGGGCCTTCACGCAGACGGCATCACCGCGCGGGTACTCGATTGTTACTCGGTCCAGCCGATCGACGATGCGGCCATCCGCGCAGCCGCGAGCCAGACGCGTGGCCTGCTGACTGTCGAGGACCACCGTCCTGCAGGGGGGCTCGGGGAGGCCGTACTTGAGGCGTTGGCACAGACGCGACCACTTCCGCCGGTCCGCATCCTGGCCGTGCGGAATATGCCCATCTCCGGGACGCCGGCGGAACTCATGGCCGATGCGGGTATCGACGCCACGGCGATCCGCTCTGCCGTCCACGAGTTGCTCGCCAAGGGCTGAGCCACGATCAGTCGCGCCGCCGTGTGGCTTTTCCAAACCCCCTGGCCGTCGTAACGTGGCGCTATGCGGCCAAACGGCGTAGTGGCGTCGGCCAGGGGGCTAGTGCCGGGCGGACATCTATGCTGGGCCTATCGGGATCGCGAGGACTTCTTCGACCGGGCCCGCGAGTATGTAGGCGATGGGATCGATCAGGGTCAGTGGATCCAGTACGTCGGCGGCGACAACGCGCAACTCCTCCGCGCGGATCTCAACAGCCTCACCGGTGCGGTGCCCCTGTCCTGCACCGGCGTCGCAACGACCGATGACTTCTATGCGATCCGCGACCGCGAGTCCCGGGTCGTGGACCCGCGGGCCGCAGTGGCAGCGCAAGTCGCCGGGGCCGAATGGGCCTTGGCACACGGATACTCCGGACATCGAGCGGTCGTCGACTGCGCCTCAGTTACCACAACAGCGGCTCAGCAGGATGCCTTCTGGCAGTACGAGCACCTGATCGATCAGAAGATGACGACGCTGCCGATGACGGCCATGTGCGCATACCCGGCCGAGTACAGCACCGAGGCGTTGCATGCGGCAGCATCGTTGCACCCGTTCATCGGCCCTGGACTCTCCGCGGCCCGGGTCTTCGCGCTGGATGAGCAGCGGTCAGCGCTCGTGGGTGAGATCGATGTGGGCAACTGGCGCGCAGTCGCCGACACCGCCGAACGCGTGCTCACCCTTCACCCCTCACACGAAGTCGCGTTCGATGTCGCCAACCTGGAGTTCATCGACCACCGTGGCCTGATGGTCCTGCAGGATCGAGCCGAACTCCTCGGGCGCACTATTGTGCTCTACCACGCCCGTCCCATCGTTCGACGACTCACCACGTTGCTACCTCTCCCGCATATCCGGCTGACCCATCCCGAGGACGAGGAGGGACGAGTCGATGTCTGCGCCGAGGGATAGTCTCCGGCAACCTCCTCATGGGTTCCGGCATCACGCGTTGCTGTACCGAGACGACCGCGATTACGCTGCAGCCCTCCGACAGTTCGAGGAGACGGTCGCGGGACCGCTGTTGATCGCCGTACCGGAGTACTGGCTGCGCCTGGCGCTGGAGCAACTGACGACCCGGGAGTCGGTGGCTGTTGTCGACGCATGCGACACCCTTGCCAACCCACGGTGTCTGGTGCCGATGGTCACCGAGTTCATAGCAGCGCACGAAGGCGCGCCGGCTGGCGTCCTCGCCCAGACCGACTGGTCACGGTCACCGGAGGAGGCTGATGAGGCGGCTATTGCGGACTCGCTGGCAAACCTGGCGTTCGAGGGAACGGACCTTCATCTCGCTTGCCCCGTGCGTTTCGCCCGCGACGCCCCTGAGCCCGCCGCCCTTGGCACACACCCGGTGCTGTTCTGCGACGGCGAGTTGACCACCAGCTCGCGGTACGAGGACCCACTGGCCTTCTGCGACCCGGCACGATGGCCGCTCTCGGAGCCGGTCGTCTCACCGGCGAAGGAGTTCCAGCTGGACGGGGGAGGACTGCAGGTGGTTCGTCATGTCGTGGAGGAGGAGGCACTGTCAGCAGGTCTGCCGGAACGGGCCAGCGCTGACCTCGTTCTCAGTGTCAACGAGCTCGCTACGAACTCGCTCACCTACGCCAGCGACCAATGCCGGCTCCGGATGTGGCGCGAACCCGGGGAGCTGGTGACCGAAGTATCCGACTCCGGCCACATCAAGAACCCACTTGCCGATCAACAACGCTCGGTCACCGAGCTCTCGGAAGACAGCACCGGACTGTGGCTGGTTAACCAGCTGTGCGACCTCGTGCGCATCCGGTCTTCGGCTTCCCTCGGCACGGTGGTCCGCCTTCATATGCACCTCCCAGATAACGATGCCGGCGGCTGACCCCCACCCCTCCACGAGACATCCCCGCTTGCCTTCCGCGTGTCACGGGTGGGTCCGCCTGAGCCACCCGGTCCTACCCGCGGACCTCGACGTCCTCGGCATGTACTCCCAGGTCCCGCTCGATCCGTTCCAACGGACGCCCCTTCGTCTCCGGGATGAACACCAGGAAGAACACGACAGCGCACAGAGCAAGGCCGGCGAAGAACCAGAACGTCCCGCTGCGCCCGATGGTGCCGATCAGACGCAGGAAGTTGTACGCCACGGCGAAATTGAACGCCCAGTTCCAGAACGTAGCCACTGCCATCGCCGGGCCGCGGATCCGCAGCGGGTAGATCTCCGAGATCAGTAGCCAGAAGACCGGCCCGAGGCCGATGGCGAACCCCATCAGGTAGAACAGCATGCACGCCAGGGCCATGTACGGCGCGTGCTGCTGCAGGAACGGCATGTGGAAGTAGAAGCCCAGCGCTACCAGCGCGACACCGAGGCAGGACGTTCCGAACAACAAGAAGAATCTGCGTCCCAGGGTGTCCAGTAACAACACCGCGACGATGGTGAAGACGAAGTTGGTCAGGCCGACGAAAAGCGCTTGTGTCAGCGCACTCGAGGTGTTCATACCCGTGAACCTCAAGATCGTCGGCGAGTAGTAGATCACGGTATTGATGCCGACGATCTGCTGGAAGATCGCGATCGCCGAGCCGATGATCACGAGTTTCTTGATGCCGGGGCGGATCAGCTGACGGACCGACACCTCCTGGCCCGCGACACCGTGGATCTCCTCCATCTCACCTTCCACGTCATCGGTGTGCCGGATCCGCCGAAGGACCTCCCTTGCCTTCTCTGCCTGCCCGTGCTCGACCAGCCATCGCGGCGTCTCCGGCATGAAGTACATCCCGATCGCCAGGGCGGCACCGGGAATACATGCGATTCCGACCATCCACCGCCAATCACCCGGGACATCCTTCAAGCCCCAGTCCGCGACATACGCAAGCAAAATGCCGAACGTGACGAGCAACTGGTTGAACGACACCGTGCCGCCACGCATCTTCCGCGGCACCATCTCCGCGATATACATGGGTGCGACGAACGAAGCAGTGCCCACCGAGAGACCGAGGGCGAACCGGGCCGCCACCAGCCAGTAGAACCCCTGCGCGAGGGCGGCCGCCAGCGCAGCCGCGAAGTACAGGCAGCCAGAGATGATCTTGGTGCGTCGCCGACCGATCCGGTCTGCCAGGAACCCGGACACGAGGGCACCGACCGCGGCTCCGACCAGGATCGAGGAGACGACCGCCTCCTGCTGACCTGAACTGAGGTTGAACTCCTGGGTGATGAAGAGCAACGCCCCGCCGATCACACCGGTGTCATAACCGAAGAGAAAGCCCCCGAGGGCGGCGACGAGGGAGATTCCGACCACGAGCCTGCTCTCGTGGACGGCACCGGAGATGAACGGGAATCGTTCGGCCAACCCGGTTCCCGCGGTCGCCGTACTCACTGTTCCTCCATAGTCATTGCGTACCCGAAAGCGGTGTCTCCTATGCGGGTGCGTCGACGCGTGTGGCGCGTACGGACGGAGGACGTAGCGCCGGTCAGCACAACAGTGAGCGATTCACTCCGGCTGATTGCGGAGCCCGTGCAAGATGGCAAACAACAAGCCGCTGACACCCGCGACTCCGGCGAAGCCGGTGGCCAATGCCATCCACGTTCCCGTGCCCCCCGCGTTGGCGGGACCGAGCGGGGTTTGATCCACCTGGGTTACCGAGTACAACGCTGCCCCGGCAAAGAAGAGAACGCAGAATCCGGCTATCCACTGCGCCACGCGCATGTCGATCAACCTCCTGGTGCATGGGTGCGTGATTCCCGGTAGGTACCCACTCCGAGCCGGTCCACCCACACA
>CAYLOC010000008.1:0-32747 GCA_964385195.1 uncultured Nocardioidaceae bacterium | reverse complement strand
GGGCATCCTCGTTCTACGCCACGCTCAATCCGAACTTCACCGGAGCAGGGCTCAGTGGAGGAGGGCCACCCCCACAGCGATGATCATGACCGCGGCCAGAAGATGTGGCCACACGTTGCGGGCCAGGACGCCGATGAACTCGCGCAGAAGCGCACTGGGCAGGAAGTAGCTGGCAGTCGGTGCACCCACCACCTGTGCCCTCAGGCCCAGCTCCCGGGTGATGATCGCGGCTCGGAACGCGTGGAAGTCGTTGGTGACGACCACGACGCGATCACCACGGCCTTCAGCACGCAGCATCTTCAGGCTGAGGATGAGGTTTTCTTGTGTGGTCCGCGAGAGCGTCTCTTGTCTGATCAGCGCTGAGGGGGTTCCCGCGTCCGTCAGGTAATCGGCCATCGCAACGCCTTCGGCCACATCCTCGCCGGGTCCTTGCCCACCTGAACAGACCAGGACGGCGTCTCCGCCACGGTCGAGCTCTGACTGGAAGATGCTTTGTCCGTGACGCAACCGGCTTGCTAACAGAGGTGGGACCCGGGACCCGAAGACACGGGCACCCAACACAATCACCGAGTCCGCACCGGGGACCGGGGTGCGGTGGGCGTAGATCAGCCCGTAGAACGCGAAGGCAAAGAACAAGAACACCACGTACGCCACGAGTGCCCAGGCAACTCCCACTGTGGCGAGGAGCACTCGCGAGCCCGTGGCCAACGCGAGCAGGGTCACGAGGGTCAACCCGCAAACACCCAATCCTGTGAGCAGGGTAAGCAGGTTCCCCAGGTTTCGTCCTTCACGCCGGACCATGGCCATCCCGTTGAACAGCAAGAACACGGTGATGCCGGTCGCGGCCACGCCGATGAGCCCCGCAAAAACGACGAGTGCCAGCGGATGTGCCTTGTCGCCGACACTGACGAGGTCGAGCAGGCCGAGGAAGCACAAATGGACGACGCAGCTGAAGATGACGACGGCAACACTGAGCCTGCGTAGTTCCGGCATGGCTGCCCAGCGCTCGGCGTCGGTGACAGGCCGCAGCGGTGCGCGAGTGTCGATCAGCCGAACACGGGCGACGATGCCGGACAGGCCTCGATGGTCACCACCCGCCGCGACCACGACGCTCGCTACGCCGAAAGCTACGGCTGCCACGCTTAGGGAGTGCGGCCCGAGGTTCCCGAGATCCGACAGCAGAAAATAGCCGAATGATCCGGTCAGCGCACGAACCAACCGCTGTGGTACGGCGGGAGGCGTGCCCCGGTCGGTCAGCGGCCTCAGGAGGACGGCTCGTTGGCCAGGAGTGGCGCCTTGCCCGAGCAAGGGGAGACCGACGAGCAACACTCCGGCGACAACCAGGTTCACCGTTGCGTGCATCCAGTCAGCCGCAGCCGCCATCTGCCCCCGGCTCATCGCCCCGGACACGACAAGGGCTGTGCTGATCGACGGCCACAGCGCGAGAGTCGCGACTTCTACCAGGACGACATCGACAAGCATCCCCAATATCCGCCGGGCACCCGTGGTTGGAGTCGGTTGGGTGGCGTGGTGGCGACTACGTCGCACACGGGGGGCCGGCGCAATGAAGAAGCCCGCAACCGCACCGACGGTATTGGCGATCAGGTCATCGACATCGAATACCCGGTACGCACAGGGGTACATGCCCCACGTACCGGTGAGCTGTGTCAACTCCACAAGGAGAGAAACACCAAGACCGGTGAGCGCAACGGTTCCCCACCCGCGGCGGGAGAGGTAGCGCAGAACCACCCCCAACGGAACGAACAGCACCACGTTCAGCAATACCTGGGTGAGGATCGGACGCACCGACCCTCCGGCCGTGATGGCCGCGCCCGTTTCTCGTACGAACTGAAACGGCACCAGCTGCGGTTCGATCCGGAGTCCGCACACGGTGGCGGGATCCGGGAGCGGCAAGATGGTGTAGGTCCACAACGCGAACAGGTAAATCGCCGTACACCCGGTCAGGAGTGCCCGACCCATCCCAAAATTGCCGTACTTGCGGTAGGACCACGCAACATAGGGGCCGAAGCCCATGACGATGACACCCAGACCGCCAAGCAACGCAAGGAACCCCGACGCGACGAACCCGGACATGGAAGAAGATCCTAGGGCGGGAAGGCCCCCCACAGGATCGATTGGTCACCGTCACCGACCGCAGCACCCCAGGGTTCAACCAGCGCTGATCACCCCGTCCCCGTGCTCGACCCGGCTCTTCGGGAACTGAGTGAAAACGACGTCTGACCTGCGGTTTTGTGTGGTGCCGGGTGCGGGACTCGAACCCGCACGTCCTTTCGGACAATGGTTTTTGAGACCATCATGTCTACCGATTCCATCAACCCGGCTAGCGCTGCACATCATACGAACTCGGAGCGCCGATCGGAGAATCGTCCCTCCTGGGACGGGGCGGTGGAAGGTGCCGGCATCCTGATTGCGTACCGGCGGGGTCACGAGTTGGTCACGCTTGCCCCTAGGAAGGCCCACGGTCTGCTAGCGTGTGGCGCACGTAACTGCTGACAGTGTGGGCGGGACACACAGCGCCTGTGCCCTGCACCCGCACGCCCTTGGAGGAGTGAAGATGCGAGTAGGCAAGACGTTGCGGGGGGTGGGCCTCGGTGCAGCCGTGCTGCTGGCTCTCGCTGCCTGTGGCTCCGGGGACTCCGGTTCCGAGGCAAGCGAGGGCGGTTCCAGCCCCACCACCGCGAACGAGGCGACGACATCGGGGACCGGGTCGAGTGCGACCACCCCCTCCAGCGGCGAGTCGACCGGGTCGACCGGCTCGGGCGGGGGCAGCCAGGAACCACTGAAGCTCGGCTATGTACTGCCGGAGACAGGGGACCTCGCGTACCTGGGTCCGCCACAAATCGAAGCCGCCAAGTACGCCCGCTCCGTCATCAACAAGGACGGCGGGGTCCTTGGTAAGAAGGTCCCGCAGCTCGTCGGTGGTGACGAGGCCAACGATGCCGCGATCGCATCCCAGTCCGCGGACCGGGTGCTTGGCTCCGGGGTGGACGCGATCATCGGCGCGGCTGCCTCCGGGATGTCGCTGGCCATCATCGACAAGGTGACCAGCGCCCACGTCGTACAGTGCTCCGGCTCCAACACCGCCCCCACGTTCACGACGTACAAGGACGGCGGCTACTACTTCCGTACCGCACCGTCTGACGCCATGCAGGGACCGGTGCTGGCCAACCTGATGATCACCGACGGCCACAGCCAGGTGGCGCTCGTCGGCCGTGGTGACGACTACGGGAAGGGCCTTGTCAACGCGACTGCGAAGGCGCTGAAGAGCGCTGGGGCGCAGGTGGTCGCGAAGGTCATCTACGACCCGAAGGCCACGGACTTCTCCGCGACCGTGCAGAAGATCGTCTCCGCCAAACCCGACGCGGTCGGGCTGGTGACGTTCGAAGAGGGCAAGCAGATCATCAAGGGCCTGATCGAGGCCGGGATTCCTGCAGACGCGCTCTACGGCACCGACGGTCTGCGTAGCGAAGAGCTGCCGAAGCTGGTCGCTCCCGACAACCCCGCCGTGCTGGCAGGGATGAAGGGCACCGCGCCGGCCTCGGCGTCGAATCCGGCCTTCATCAAGAACCTGAAGAAGTTCGCGCCGAAGCTGAAGGAGCTGCAGTACGCGCCTCAGGTGTATGACTGCGTGATGACGATCGCACTTGCGGCCGACGCTGCGCAGAGCACCGACCCCGAGGTGTTCAAGGACAAGATGGTGGACGTGACCAAGGACGGCACCAAGTGTGACTCCTACGAGAAGTGCTCCAAGCTTCTCGCCTCCGGCAAGGACATCGACTACCAGGGTGTCAGCGGGCCGCTGGACTTCACCAAACCAGGTGAGCCGGGCAAGGCCACGATCGAGGTGTATGGCTACAACAAGAAGGGCGAGCTACACACGCTGGGCACAAAGGAGTCCAGTCTGGAGTAGCGCCTCCCGACGGTGAGGCGGGGCGTTGCACTTCGAAAGGGGTGCAGCGCCCCGTTCTCGTTGTCCAGCCTGAAACAGGAGATGGTGCGTGCGCGCGGTACGCCGAGTGGCTACTCGGTGCCGGCGCGCGCCAGAGTTCCGAGGTAGAGCTCGATCACCTTGGGGTCGTTGAGCAGCTCCTGCCCGGTCCCGGTGTAGGCGTTGCGCCCCTGGTCCAACACATAGCCGCGGTGGCAGATCTCCAGGCACCGCGTGGCGTTCTGTTCCACCATCAGGATCGACACGCCGGCGTCGTTGATCCGGTGAATGGCGTCGAAGACGGTGTCTTGCATGATGGGCGAGAGTCCGGCCGAGGGCTCGTCGAGGAACAACACCTGCGGGTCGGTCATCAGTGCCCGTCCCATCGCCACGACCTGCCGCTCCCCGCCGGACAGGGACCCGCACTTCTGCGAGCGCCGGTCGGCAAGGAGCGGGAACAGCTCGGTGATGACCTTGCTGCGCTTGGCGTAGTCCTTGGGACGGATGAACATTCCCATCTCGAGGTTCTCACTGATCGTGAGCGAGGGGAACACGTTGTTGTTCTGCGGCACGTAACCCAGCCCGTAGGAGACGAGCCTGTGGGCCGGGAGCGACGTGATGTCCTGCTCACCCAGTGTCACCTGGCCGCTGCGCACCGGGACCAGCCCGAACATCGCCTTGATCAGCGTGGACTTGCCCGCCCCGTTCGGGCCGATGATCCCGACCAGCTCGCCCTTGTGGACCTCGACGTTGCATCCGGTGAGGATGTCGACTTCCGGGACGTAGCCCGCGACGAGGTCGGTCGCGGTGAGCAGCGCCGTATCCGCGGTCATCGGCTCGTCTCCTCCACGTCGGTACGCCGTTCGGTGCGCTTGCTGCCGAGGTAGGCGTCGATGACGGCCTGGTTGGCCTGGATATCGGCCGGACGCCCCTCCGCGATGACCTCGCCCTCGGCGAAGCAGACGATCCAGTCACTGACCCCCATCACCACGTCCATGTCGTGTTCGACGAGCATGATCGTCATGCCTTCGTCGCGCAGCGCCTGGACGTGCCCGAGCAGCGACTGCGTCAGTGCCGGGTTCACCCCCGCCATCGGCTCATCCAGCATGATCATCGAGGGTTGCACCATCAACGCCCGCGCCATCTCCAACAGCTTGCGTTGCCCGCCGGACATCGTGCCCGCGAACTCGTCCCGCATGCGGGACAGGTTGAACCGGTCCAGCAGCTCATCCGCCCGCTTCTCGATCTCGCGCTCCTGACGTCGCCACGTCCGGAAGATCGCGGCGAGGAAGCGCTCGCCGGTCTGGCCCGTCGCGCCGAGCATCAGGTTCTCCAGGGCCGTCAGCCGCATCAGGGCCTTGGTCAGCTGGAACGTGCGGACCAGCCCCGTCCGGGCGATCTCGTACGCCGGCTTCCCCGTCAGCTCCTTGCCCTCGAAGTGCCACCGGCCGGTGTCGGGACGGTCGAAACCCGATACCTGGTTGAAGAACGTGGACTTCCCGGCCCCGTTCGGGCCGATCAGCGCGGTGATGGTGCCCCGTTGGACCTCAAGGTGGTCCACCCGTACCGCCTGGAGGCCGCCGAAGGCCTTCGAGACCGAGTCCACCACCAGGATCGGGTCCGGCTTGCTCGACCCGGGCTCGGCAGCGACGCCCTCGAGACCATGGGCCTTCGGGCCGTCGACGGTGCCCGGTGTCGCATCGGGGAGGCTATCGGACGTCAAGGCGCATCTCCTTGCGGTTGCCCAGGATCCCGGACGGCCGGAACATCATCAACAACAACAGGCCGAGCCCGACCAGGGCGATGACGAGCGCGCCGATCGCCGAGGATCCCAGCACGTCGGTCGGGATCAGACCGGCGGTCGTCGCCTCCCGCAGGAACGAGCTGAGGAAGGCGAGGATGAGCCAGAAGATCAGCGAGCCGAGCACGGGGCCGAAGACACGGGCGGCGCCGCCGAGGATCACGATCGCATACAGGTAGAACGTGACTTTCGGGTTGTAGGTGTCTGGGTACGCCGACTGGGTGTTGATCGCGAGCAGGGCGCCGGCCAGCGCTCCGAGGATGCCGCCGAGCACCAGACTCTGCAGCTTGAACCCGTAGACGTTCTTGCCCAGGCTGCGGGCTGCGAGCTCGTCCTCCCGCACCGACCGCAGCACCCGGCCCCACGGGCTGTGGACCAGCAGGTACACCAGCAGGCACGACAACGCCACCAGGCCCCACCCGACGATCATCACCCACATGTTCCGCGAGGAGAACGACACCACGCCCAGGTCGAAGTTGTGGTCGGGAAGCGGGCTGAGCGAGTAGAACGTGTTCGCGAACTGCCGCAGGCCGAACACGCCGTTCGTGACCGGCTCGGCGAAGCTGGAGCGGTACACATACCGCAGCACCTCACCGGCGGCGATCGTGGCGATCGCCAGATAGTCCCCGCGTAGTCGCAACGTGGGGATGCCCAGGATCAACGCCACCACCACGGCACAGCCGACCCCGATCAGGATCCCGGACCAGAAGCCCAGGCCGAACGTGACCACGCTGACCGCCAGCCCGTAGGCGCCGACGAGCATGAACGCGACCTGCCCGAAGTTCAACAGGCCGGTGTAGCCGAAGTGCACGTTCAACCCGATCGCGGCGAGGGCGTAGATCGCCGCCTCCGGGCCGAGCATCCCGGCGAGGGAGTCGGAGAGGATGTTCATGCCGTCCATGCGTGTCCCTGCCTAGCCCGCTCGTTCCGCACGCCCGAGGATGCCCTGCGGCCGGAACAGGAGTACGACGATCAGTGCGAAGAGAGCCCAGGCGTTCTGCAGCTCCGGGGAGAACCACAACGTGGACAGCTGGGCCACCAGCCCGACCAGCAGGCTGCCGACCATCGCCCCGTAGGCACTGCCCAGGCCGCCGACGATGATGCCGGCGAACATCAGCAACAACAGGTTGAAGCCCATGTTCCAGAAGACGGCCTCGGAGAGGCCGAAGAAGACACCACCGAGCCCAGCGAGAACCCCACCGGCGATCCACACGATCAAGATCACCCGGTTGACGTCGATCCCGGAGGACTCGGCCAGATCCTTGTTGTCCGCGACGGCGCGCGTCGCCTTCCCGATCCTGGTCCGCTGCAGCGCCACCGCCACGAGCACGAGCATCCCCAGGGAGATCAACGTGATCGTCAGGTCACGCGGGGTGATCGAGATCGGCCCCCAGTCCATCGTCTGCTGCACCGAGTACTGGTCATATTGCCGTCGCCGACCCCCGAAGAACGCCAGCACGATGTGCCGGAGGAACAACGACAACCCGATCGAGATGATGAACATCTGGATCAGGCCGGCCCCGCGGCGCCGCAGCGGCTTCCACAGCGACAGCTCCAGCGCGCCTCCCAGGAGGCCCACGGCGATCATCGCGATCACCGCCGCCAGGATCAGGGGAAGGTTGACGCCGGTGCTGGAGAACAGGTAGGCGACCACTGCGCCGATCGTCACCAGCTCCCCGTGGGCGAAGTTGATCAACCGGGTCGTGCCGAACACCAGCGACAGCCCCACGGCGGTGATGGCGATGATCGCGCCGTACTCGATGCCGCCGATGAACAGCTGCAGCAGTCGTGCCCCGAACCCGCTGCCTTCCTCCCCGCCGGAGGTCTTGGGCCCGACGCCGGTCGAGCCGCCGCCGGTGGTGGTGGTCGTGGTCTCCTGGGATCCCGGTGACTCCTGTGGTGTCTTCTTACTGGACAGTCCGAACAGGACCGGTTGTGACTCCCCGGTCCGCACATCGACGTTGGACAGCTTCTCGCCGCCCTTCTGCCGGACGTGGAGTCCCTTCGGTAGCGAGGCGGTGTCCAACGTGACGGTGTAGGTGCCGGGTTTGGGGACCTTGACCTTCCATGCCCCCTTCTTGTCGGTCGTGGCCGTTCCGACCTCTTTGCCGTCCAGGGAGACGGTGATCTTCACCCCGGACAGCGGCTTACCCGACGGGGATCGGATGGTGCCGAAGATCGACTGCCCGCCGGACTTCTCCGCCGCGGCGAACGAGTCGGTGTGGTGCGGAGTCGTGGCCGAGGCGGCGACTCCGGGAAGCAGCACCAGAAGCGCGACAAGACATGCCGCTGCCGCCACCACGACGCGTCTGAGCACTCCGTCCTCCGAACCTCTTGGTGCAGACTAGTGTCGGAGCATAGCGGTAACCATGCTCAGATGGTGCACCAACGGGGGGTTTGCACGTAACCATTCCATTACAGAGTCCGCGCGCCAGAGCAGCAACAAACGTCAGGATCCGGCCGGCACGAGTTGGCACGTCAGCCGGGCGGTGCAGACACGGTGGTCATGGTCGTCGGTGAGCACGATCTCGTACGTCGCGACGGTACGGCCGAGGCGCAGCGGCGTGGCCACCCCGGTCACGACGCCGCTGCGTACGCCACGATGGTGGGTGGCGTTGAGGTCGATGCCGACCGCGAATCGGTCCGGGTGGGCGTGGAAAGCGGCGCCGTACGAGCCGAGGCTCTCTGCCAGCACACAGCTGGCGCCGCCGTGCAGCAGGCCGTAGGGCTGGGTGTTGCCCTCGACCGGCATCGTCCCGACCACGCGCTCCGCGGCGGCTTCGATGATCTCGATGCCGAGCCGCTCATGGATCGGGGCCGGAGGGAATGTCTTCATCAGGTCGACGTCCGGTGTACTCATCCGCCCTCCTCGGTCAGTGGCCAGCCCACTCTAGCCGTCGGGACCGGCGGTTAGAGTGCAGGAGTGAGCACCGACGACGACCACCGCACGCTGCTGCTGCTCGACGGGCACTCGCTGGCCTACCGGGCCTTCTACGCCCTGCCGGTGGAGAACTTCTCCACCACCACCGGTCAGCACACCAACGCGGTGTACGGATTCACCTCGATGCTGATCAACGTGCTGCGCGACGAGGCACCGACCCATGTCGCGGTCGCGTTCGACGTCTCGCGGGACACGTTCCGGGTCGCGGAGTACGCCGAGTACAAGGCGAACCGCACCAAGAGCCCCGATGAGTTCTCCGGCCAGGTGTCCCTGGTCAAGGAGGTTCTTGCAGCCCTGCGGGTGCCGACGGTGGAGAAGGAGGGGTATGAGGCCGATGACGTGATCGGCACCCTCGCGACGGAGGCGTCCGACGCCGGGTACGACGTGCTGATCTGCACCGGTGACCGGGACGCGTTCCAGCTGGTCAGCGACCATGTGACGGTGCTGTACCCCCGGCGGGGGGTGTCCGACCTGTCTCGCATGACCCCGGAGGCCATCGAGGACAAGTACGGCGTCGCGCCCGCCCGCTACCCCGACCTGGCGGCGATGGTGGGGGAGACCAGCGACAATCTCCCCGGCGTCCCCGGGGTCGGGCCCAAGACTGCCGCGAAGTGGATCACCCAGTTCGGCGGGCTGGACGAGATCGTCGCGAACGTCGAGCAGATCAAGGGGAAGGCCGGCGGCGCGCTCCGCGAGCACCTCGCAGACGTGATCCGGAACCGCCGGATCAACGCCTTGGTGTGCGACCTGACCCTGCCGCTGCGCGTCGACGACGCCGCGGTGCAGGCGTGGGACCGTGACGCCGTGCACCGCGTCTTCGACGGCCTGGAGTTCCGGGTCCTGCGGGACCGGCTGTTCGACACCCTCACCTCCGACGAGCCGGACATCGCCGACGCGACTGAAGTCGACGGCGTCCACCTCCGTCCCGGGGACGTGGCTGCGTGGCTGGAGCGGCACGCCGGCCCGGGCCAGACCGTGGGGGTACAGGTGCAGGGGCAGTGGGGCGCCGGCACCGGACAGGTCTCGCTGCTCGCCCTGGCCACCACCGACGGCACCGCCGCCTGGCTGGATCCGCACGACGTCACGCCGGAGGACGAGCAGGCCCTCGCGGCGTGGCTCGCCGACCCCGGGCGACCCAAGGTGATGCACGACGCGAAAGGGCCGATGCTGGCGCTGTCGGCGCGAGGGCTCCCCCTGCGAGGGCTGGTGGCCGACACCGCGCTCTCGGCGTACCTGGCCCATCCGGACCAGCGCACCTACCACCTCGCCGACCTGTCGCTGCGGTACCTGCACCGCGAGGTGCAGACCCCGCAGGAGGGAGCCGAACAGCTCTCGTTCGAGATCGACGGGGAGTCCCTGGAGTCCACCGCGCTGATGCAGCAGGCGCACGCGGTGGTGGAGCTGTCCGAGGCGCTGCGCAACGATCTCGACAGTCGCGGCGGGACCCGGTTGCTCAGTGACGTGGAGCTGCCGCTGGTGGATGTCCTGGCGCAGATGGAGCGGGTCGGGATCGCGGTCGACGTCGACCATCTGACCGGGCTGGAGGCACAGTTCGCGGGGCGGGTGAAGCAGGCCGCGGATGACGCCTACTCCGTGATCGGCAAGGAGATCAACCTCGGTTCCCCCAAACAGCTCCAGGTGGTGCTGTTCGACGAGCTGGACATGCCGAAGACCAAGCGGACCAAGACCGGCTACACCACCGACGCGGACGCGCTGGCCACGCTGTATGAGAAGACCGAGCATCCGTTCCTGCAGCATCTGCTCGCCCACCGCGACGTCACCCGGATGCGCCAGACCGTGGAAGGGCTGTTGAAGACCGTCTCCGACGACGGCCGCATCCACACCACGTTCAACCAGATGATCGCCGCCACCGGCCGGCTGTCCTCGACCGACCCGAACCTGCAGAACATCCCGGTCCGGACCGAGGAGGGTCGCCGGATCCGGGAGGCGTTCATCGTCGGACAGGGCTATGACACGTTGCTGACGGCTGACTACAGCCAGATCGAGATGCGCATCATGGCCCATCTCTCCGACGACGAAGCCTTGATCGAGGCGTTCCGGTCCGGGCGCGACTTCCACTCGGTGACCGCGTCCCATGTGTTCGGCGTGGACACCGCCGACATCCAGCCCGCACAACGGTCGAAGATCAAGGCGATGAACTACGGCCTCGCCTATGGCCTGTCGGCGTACGGCCTCAGCCAGCAGCTGCGGATCGAGCCCGCAGAGGCACGGGTGCTGATGGAGGAGTACTTCGAGAGCTTCGGCGGCGTCCGGGACTACCTTCGCGGCCTCGTCGACGAGGCGCGCCGCAGCGGATTCACCGAGACCCTCATGGGGCGGCGCCGCTACCTGCCGGACCTGACCAGCGACAACCGGCAGCGGCGCGAGATGGCCGAGCGGATGGCGCTCAACGCGCCGATCCAGGGGTCCGCGGCGGACATCATCAAGGTCGCCATGCTCAAGGTCGACGCGGCCGTTGCCGCGGAGGGGCTGGCGTCGCGGATGCTGCTGCAGGTCCACGACGAGTTGCTGTTCGAGGTGGCCCCGGGAGAGCGCGACCGGCTGGAGACGCTGGTACGCCGGGAGATGGCGGCGGCCGCGGACCTCAAGGTGCCGCTGGAGGTGTCGGTGGGTTCTGGCCAGAACTGGCACGCTGCCGCTCACTGAGCCGTGCCTCGGCCGCCCCGGTCGGGTCGATGAACACGTGCCGCACCTGGGGAAACCGCTCCTGGACCCGCCGGTCGATCTCCTGTGCGCGGCGTTCGACGTCCGCACCGGACATCGTGTCGCGCAGGTCGACGCGGGCGGCGAGCAGCACGCGGTCCGGCGCCAGCTGCAGGGTCAGCAGTTCCACGACGTGGTCCACGTCCGGGGTGTCCTCGATGACCACGGTCAGGTCGCGGCGTACCGACGGGGAGACCGACCGCCCGATCAGCATCGACTTGTTCTGCTGGCCGAGCATGTACGCCACCCCTGCCAGGAGGGCGGCGATCGCCAGCGAGGCCACCCCGTCCCAGTACCCGGCGCCGGTGGCGTGGTGGAGCGCGATCCCGCCCGCGGCCAGTAACAGCCCGACGAGTGCCGCGGAGTCCTCCAGCAGCACGGTCTTCGCCGTAGGGTCCCGCGTGGCGCGGAGGAACCGCAGGACGGGGGCCTGCTGCGCGCGGGCGGCGCGCAGGATCTCGCTGGCCGCCTTGGCCCAGGAGATGCTCTCGAACACGAACGACACCGCGAGGATGAGGTAGGCAACAAGCAGCTCCTCCAACGGCTCGGGGTTCCAGATCGCCCGGATGCCCTCCATGGCGGCGAAGCCGGCGCCGAGGACGAAGATGCCGACGGCGGCCAGCAGCGACCAGAAGTACCGCTCCATCCCGTAGCCGAACGGGTGGTCGGCGTCGGACGGCTTCTGGCTGCGACGCAGCGACGCGAGCAGGAAGACCTGGTTCAGCGTGTCCCCCACCGAGTGCGCAGCCTCTGCGAGCATCGCGGAGGAGCCGGACAACACGCCGCCGACCGCTTTCGCGACCGCGATCGCAAGGTTGGCTCCGCCCGCCAAGAGGACGGTTCCGGTGGTCTCCGCCTCGCCGTTCGTCTCCTGGGTGCGCGGCTCGGTCATGGCCTCAGACTGCCACTCCTTGCCGGAGTGCGAAAGCGGCCGGTGCCTAGAAGAGCGGGTGGTTGGCGTGCATGACCCCGTCCGGGTCGTACCTCACCGCGAGTTGCCGCAGCCTGCTCAGCGTCTCTGCCGGCCACAGCGTGTGCGCGGGCGTGGGATCCTCGGCGAAGTTCGTGCAGCCGTACGGCGAGTGCCAGCGGCGGACGGCGGCAAGCGCGGCATGCGCTTCCTGACGTACTGCCTCGGTCACCGGTGGCGGGGCCATCCCCACCGCGTACATCAAGTACCCCGCCGCGGTCGCTGCAACCGCGCCCGCGTCCGCAGGTGCCTCCGCGAACGCGCCACCGAGCAGCCGCACCTCAACGCTGAGCAGGTGCGAGTCGACGTCCGGGCCAGCCTTGGCCAGGAGCGCGTCGATGGCCGTGTCGGGAAGGTCGTCGACGAAGGCACCGGTTCCGGCCCCGGGTACCGGGTGGGGCGGATCCATATGCAGGGTCACCAACGCCTCCGGGCCGGTCTCGGTGACCAGATCCATCCCTGGCCCGAGGGAGCGCATCGGTGCCGCGACCTCCGTTCCGGAGGATGCCGACCCGAGGTGCGCGATCTCGACGACGACGAACTTCCCGTTGCGCAGCGGAGCGGGGACATCGGGAATGTCGGGAAGCCGCAGCAGGCGGACACACGTGCTGGTGGTGCGGTCCAGGCCGCGTGCCCAGTCCCGCCAGGCCCGGAACACCTCGGCGGCCCGATCCAGCGGCCACAGCAGCTGCCCGGCGTACACCACCGGCACGGGGAACAGCGTGAACTCCAGCCCGGTGACCACGCCGAAGCTCCCGCCGCCGCCGCGCAGCGCCCAGTACAGGTCGGCGTCGTGGTCGGGGTCGACCGTGCGGGACTGACTGTCCGGTGTGACCACGTCCAGCGACACGACGCTGTTCGACGCCAGGCCGTGCCGGCGGCCCAGCCAGGACACGCCACCGCCGAGGGTGTACCCGGCCACCCCGACGTCGGGGGAGGAGCCTGCCAGCGGTGCCAGGCCATGCTCGGCCGCCGCCGTCACCACGTCGCCCCAACACGCCCCGCCACCCGCGCGCGCCAGTCGGCGTACCGGGTCGATGGTGACCTCGCGCATCGGGCTGGTCTTCACCAGCAGCGTGCGGCCGAGGTCACCGAGGGGCCCCGGGTTGTGCCCGGTGCTTTGTGCGGCGACCCGCCACCCGTGCGAGCCTGCGATCGCGAATGCCTCGGCGACGTCCTCGGGGCCGCCGGCCAGGACCACCCCCGCGGGCCGCTGGTCCACCGCCAGGTTCCACGCGGCCCTTGCTTCATCCCACCCTGCAGACGTGGTGGTGCGCAGTAGGTCCGGTGTGTGCTCCAGCAGCGACATGTGGTCTCCTCCGGCCAGTCGGTTCCTCGCCGACAAGGAGACGGTTTCGGCGTCGCTGATACCTCGGGCCGCTGGCGTTACCCGCTGCGGACGGTCAGGATCTGTTCCGCCCGGCCGACCATCCCGACCGGGTCATGCAGTGTGGACGAGGTGAGTCCCACCCCCTCGGCGCCGAACGACACCGCGGTGTCCAGGCCCAGCCAGTCCCGTTCCGGTTGGCGTAGCAGGTGCACGGTCAGGTCGGTGTTGGGGAAGAAGCACGAGCGCGGGTCCTGCCGTACGGCGATGCCGTTGGCGGTGTCGATGATCGCGAAGTACCGGGCGAGGGCGCTGGCGTCCTCGCCGTCGACCAGGTCCACGAGGGACCGGAGCCACACCCGCGCCCGTCCGGGGCGCCACGTCGGAACGACCAGGAACTCCAGGGAGCGGATGAAGCCCCCCTGCCAGGTCTCGCTGCCCTTCCACGGTTCGCCTTCGGCGCGGCCCGGCATGGGGTCCGCTTCGATGCCGGCGACCGCCGTGGTGTCGGAGCGAGGCAGCCACCATGCGCTCGCGCGGACCAGGCTGCGGCCCGTGCCGTCCGGCGCCGCGTCGTACATCTCGGCCTCGACGAGCTCGATGGTGCGCCCGGGACGGACCGTTCGGACCCGGACCTCCACCTCCCGCATCGGCAGCACTCCGAGGATGTCGAAGCTGACCCGGGACAGCTGGAGGTCCTCGCGCGGTTGTGCCCGCTCGATCTCGTGCACCATCAGCCCGGACACCGGGCCCATGTGCTGGTGCTCGGGGGTCCATGCTCCCTCCACATGACTGGTGGGAGCGTAGCGACCCCGGCCGAGTGGGCGGTAGTAGGCGACGGGGTCGTTGGCGGTCACCGCGCCATGCTACCGAGCCGCTGCCGGAGGCCTGACAAACGTCATGGCCAGATCATGATGATCGGGACAGGGCGTCGTACGCCGGCCGGAGCACTCTGGTCCCATGATCGAAAGCCAAGAAACTGCCGCGATCCGGCTGGACGCGGTGACCAAGACCTACGGCGCAGTCACCGCCGTCGACGACCTCAGCCTCACCATCCGCCCCGGTGAGGTGGTGGCACTGCTCGGGCCGAACGGAGCCGGCAAGACCACCACCATCGACATGGTCCTCGGGCTGGCCCAGGCGAACCGGGGCGAGGTCACCGTCTACGGCAGGGCCCCGCGGGACGCGGTCGCCCGCGGGATGGTGTCGGCGGTGATGCAGACCGGCGGCCTGCTCAAGGACTACACGGTGGCCGAGACCGTCGAGGTGACCGCTGCTCTGTTCGGGATCACCGGGCCGACCGACGAGATCCTGCAACGCGCGGGGATTGCAGGAATCGCCGACCGCAGGGTGGGGAAGTGTTCCGGAGGCGAGCAGCAGCGGCTGCGGTTCGCGATGGCGCTGCTTCCCGACCCGGCGCTGTTGATTCTCGACGAGCCGACCACGGGGATGGACGTCGCCGGCCGCCGCGACTTCTGGAACGCGATCCGTGATGACGCCGCACGCGGGCGGACCGTCATCTTCGCCACCCACTACCTGGAGGAGGCCGACGCCTACGCCGACCGGATCGTCCTGGTCAGCAACGGCCGGCTGGTCGCCGACGGTACGGCCGCTGAGGTCAAGGGTCTCGCGTCCGGCCGTACCGTCCGCGCGACGCTGCCCGGTGCCGACGAGTCGGACCTGGCGCTGCTGCCGGGTGTGGAGTCGGTGGAGGTCCGCGGCGACAGCGTGATCGTGCACGGCAAGGACAGCGACGGGGTCGCCCGGTACCTGCTGACGCAGACCGCCGCCCGCGACCTGGAGATCGCCTCCCACAACCTCGAGGACGCGTTCGTCGCCCTCACCAGCAACGAGCATGAAGGAGTCAGCGCATGAGCGCCGCCACATCCACCTCCGTACGGTCCACGCCGCGCTTCGGGGGCTTCTCCCTACGGTTTCTCGCACTGGAGCTGCGACGGATGATGCGCAACCGCCGTACGATCATCTTCACGTTGATCATGCCGCCGGTGTTCTTCCTCATGTTCGGCACGTCCGGGTCCTACCGGGGCGAGAGCGCGGGCTACGGCAACGTCACCGCCTACGTGATGGTCGGCATGGCCGTGTACGGCGCGCTCCTGGCCACCACCAGCGGCGGCGCCATGGTCTCCACCGAACGGGCCGCAGGGTGGAGCCGGCAGCTACGGCTGACGCCGCTGCATCCGGTGGCCTACATCGCGATCAAGGTCGCGGTGGCGATGACGATGGGGCTGGCCTCGGTCGCGGTCGTGTGCATCGTGGGGGCGTTCTTCGGCGCCCACATGCCGGTCGGTGTCTGGATCGGGTCCGCGGTGCTGGCGTTCGTGTGCGCCTCGGTGTTCGCGGCGCTGGGGTTGTTCATGGGGTACCTGCTGCCGACGGACAACGTGATGCAGATCCTGGGGCCGGGGCTGGCGCTGCTGGCGTTCCTCGGCGGGCTGTTCTACCCGTTGAGCTACTTCCCGCACACGCTCGCCGTGCTGGCGAAGCTCACTCCGGCGTACGGCGTCGGTGCACTCGCGCGGTACCCGATGACCCACCAGGGCCACCTGTGGATCGAGATCCTCAACGTCCTGGCGTGGACGCTGGTGTTCGTTGCGGGTGCAGCGTGGCGGTTCCGGCGGGACACCGCGAGGGTCTGAGGCCGGGTAGCGTCCCTTCCATGAGCAGCGCGACAGTCCCACCCGGCTCGCTGTGGGACCGCAGGCGGTGGGTACGGATCACCGCCGGCCTCATCGGCTCCGGGATCTGGCTCGCCTACCTGCAGTCGACGTTCGGCAGGCTCTGGCACGCCGGCGGCACAGCGGGTGTCGCCGGTCTCGCGGCGCTGGCGGCGTTCTGCGTGGTGTACCTGATCGGCATGGTGACCGTCACCCAGTTCGCGCATTCGAGGACCGGGGTGTACACGCCGCTGTCCTGGGTCTACCTGGCGGCGCTGCTGGCGCTGGCGTTGGTGACGGTGCCGGGGGCCGGTGATGAGAGCACGGTCTGTGCGGTGTTCATCGGGGCCGCAGCGATGGTCGCGCTGCGCATCCCTGCCGCCATCGGTGTCGTGCTCGCGTTGTTCGTCGCCGTCGAGGTGTCGGCACGGCTGGTGCCGGGCTGGACCGACCAGGGCAACGGTTTCGCCGTACTGCTCGCCGCGCTGGCCGTGGGATTCATGCGGGTGGCGGTGCTCCGGGCGAATGCGCTGCGGCTCGCCCAGCAGGAGCTGGCCGAGGCCGCCGTCGCCGAGGAGCGCTCCCGCATCGCGCGGGACCTGCACGACATCCTGGGCCACTCGCTGACGGTGATCACGGTCAAGGCCGAGCTCGCGCAGCGGCTGTTCGACGTCGACACGGACAAGGCGCGCGGCGAGCTCGCCGAGCTCGAGGCGCTGAGCCGGGACGCGCTCGCCGACGTACGGGCGACCGCGCTCGGCGTCCGTGGGATCTCCCTCGCCGGGGAGCTGGCTGCGGCCCGGCAGGTGCTGGACTCGGCGGGGATCGAGGCCACCCTGCCGACCACCACCGACGAGGTCATGACGCAGCGGCGGGAGCTGTTCGCCTGGGCGCTGCGGGAGACGGTGACCAACGTGGTCCGCCACAGCGGGGCCTCCCGGTGCGAGGTGGAGATGACGGCGCACCGGATCACGATCGCCGATGACGGCTCGGGGATGGCCACACCACCGCCGTTGACCGGTCAGGGCCTGTCCGGGCTGCGGGACCGGGTGGAGGCGGCGGGTGCGAGCATGACCACCATGACCGGACTGGACGGACGCGGGGTGCGGGTGCTCGTCGAGGTGCCGGGTGACTGACACCCCGATCCGGTTGCTGCTGGCTGACGACCAGGATCTTGTCCGCGGTGCGCTCGCTGCCCTGCTGGACCTTGAGACCGACCTGCATGTGGTCGCGGAGGTGTCCCGCGGCGATGAGGTGGTCGCCGCGGCCCGGGAGCACCGCCCGGACGTCGCACTGCTGGACGTGGAGATGCCCGGTCTGGACGGCGTGGCTGCCGCCGAGGCGTTGCACCAGGCCCTGCCGGCATGCCGGATCGTCATCGTGACCACGTTCGGCCGCCCGGGCTACCTCCGGCGCGCGATGGCGGCGGGCGCTTCGGGATTCGTGGTCAAGGACACGCCCGCTCGCCAGCTCGCCGACGCCGTACGGCGGGTGCACAGTGGCCTGCGGGTCGTCGACCCCAGCCTCGCGGCGGACTCCATGGCCGTGGGGGAGTCACCCCTGACCGAGCGGGAGACCACGGTCCTCCGTGCGGCCGCCGAAGGCGGAACCGTGGCCGACATCGCGCGCACCGTCCACCTGTCCGAAGGCACCGTCCGGAACCACCTGTCCAGCGCGATCGGCAAGACGGGCGCGCGTACCCGCGCGGAGGCGGCCCGGCTCGCCGAGGCCAACGGCTGGCTCCTCTAACGTCCTGCACCCCGCGCGCCCCGACGCCCGCCCCGCAGGACGTTACGTTGAAGTCAACCGTGGTTGAGGTACTACGGTCGGGTGCATGAGTATGGAGACGGTCGCCTGGTCACAGCTGCACCAGGTCTCACGGGGTGCGAACGGCGGCAGCGGGTTCTCCCGCGAGACGCTGCGGCGTATCGCCAGGTTCGCCGGCCCCCATCGACGCAGCCTGGTCTGGTTCCTCGGGCTCAGCGTCGTCACCGCGGCCCTGGCCGTGGCGACGCCGCTGCTGGCCGGGCGGGTGGTGGACGCCATCGTCGGCGGGGAGTCGCCGCGGCTGGTGGTGGGCCTGGCGGGGCTGATCGCGGTCATCGCCGTGGCCGAGGCCGGGTTCGGTATCACTGCGCGGTGGCTCTCGGCACGGATCGGGGAGGGGCTGATCCTGGACCTGCGCCGAGCGGTGTTCGACCACGTGCTCACGATGCCGATCGCGTTCTTCAACCGGACCCGCACCGGCGCCCTCGTCAGCCGGTTGAACAACGACGTCATCGGGGCCCAGCGTGCGTTCAGCAACACCCTCTCCGGAGTGGTCGGGAACTTCGTGACACTGGTGCTGACGTTCGTGGTGATGACCCAGATCTCGTGGCAGATCACCGGGCTGGCACTGCTGCTGCTGCCGATCTTCGTCATCCCCGCCCGGCGGATGGGCACCCGGATGGCGCGGCTGCGCTACGAGGCCGCCGACCACAACGCGGCCATGGGCAACCAGATGACCGAGCGGTTCTCCGCCCCGGGCGCCACCTTGGTGAAGCTGTTCGGGCGCCCGCAGGACGAGTCCGACGAGTTCGCCGTACGCGCCGCCCGGGTCCGTGACATCGGCATCCGTACGGCGATGCTGCGCACGCTGTTCGTCACCGCGCTGACCCTGGTCTCCGCCCTGGCCCTGGCGCTGGTCTACGGGCTCGGCGGGTTCTACGCCCTCCGCGGTGACTTGGCCGCCGGCGACGTGGTCGCCCTCGCCCTGCTGCTCACGCGGCTGTACGCACCGCTCACGTCGCTGGCCAGCGCCCGCGTGGAGGTCATGGGAGCGCTCGTCAGCTTCGAGCGGGTCTTCGAGGTACTCGACCTCCAGCCGATGATCGTGCCACCGCGCCGGCCGCGCACGCTCCCCGACGGTCCGCTGTCGGTGGAACTGGACCACGTCCGGTTCGCCTACCCCTCCGCTGACCAGGTCTCCCTGGCCTCACTGGAGGAGGTGGCGACGCTGGACTCCCGCGGCGGCGTCGAGGTGCTGCACGACGTCTCGTTCCGGGCCGCGGCGGGTCAGATGGTCGCGCTGGTCGGGTCCTCCGGCGCCGGCAAGTCCACGATCGCCCAGCTGCTACCACGGCTGTACGACGTGGGCGAGGGTGCGGTGCGGATCGGCGGGGTCGACGTACGAGACCTGACCCAGGACACGATGCGGGCCACGCTGGGCATGGTGACCCAGGACGGGCACCTGTTCCACGACACCGTCCGGGCCAACCTGGCCCTGGCGGCGCCGCAAGCCTCCGACCGGGACCTGTGGGAGGCGCTGGCGCGGGCACGCCTGGATCTGCTGGTGCGGTCGCTGCCGGACGGGCTGGACACCGTCGTGGGGGAGCGGGGCTACCGCCTGTCCGGCGGGGAACGGCAGCGCCTGACGATCGCCCGGGTGCTGCTGGCGCAGCCGCGGGTGCTGGTGCTGGACGAGGCCACCGCCCACCTGGACTCGACCGCAGAGCTCGCCGTCCAGGAGGCCCTGGCCGAGGCACTGCAGGGCCGCACCTCGGTGGTGATCGCGCACCGGCTGTCCACCGTCCGCGCCGCCGACCTGATCGTCGTACTGGAGGAGGGGCGGGTGGTGGAGCGCGGCACCCACGCGGAGCTGCTCACCGCCGGCGGCCGGTACGCCGAGCTGTACCGCACCCAGTTCGCCGACCCCTCCGCCGACGTGTCCGGGTGCGATCACGCCATCGCGTGAATGGGGCCGGACAGCTCGGTGAAGACGGCCGTGACGTCCGCGGTGACCTTGACCGTCAGGAGGTCGTCGGCCCGGGTACGACCCAGGTTCACCGCGGCCACCGGCTTGCCGTCGCGGGCCGCCGCACGCGCGTAGCGGTAGCCGGAGAACACCATCAGCGACGATCCCACCACCAACATGGCATCGGAGTCCGCGAGCGCCGCAGTGGCCCGCTGGTGGCGCTCGGCTGGCACGTTCTCCCCGAAGAACACCACGTCGGGTTTCATCACGCCGCCACACCAGGGACAGGCGGGCACCTGGAACCGGGTGAAGTCCAGCCCCTCCAGGTCCGCGTCCCCGTCGGGAGCGACGGCGGCGTCGAGACCGGACCATTCCGGGTTCAGCGTCTGTAGCCGGTCCTGCCAGGCCGCGCGGCTCGTCGTACGCCGACAACGCAGACAGGAGACCCGGTCCAGCCGGCCGTGCAGATCGACGACGCGACGGGACCCGGCGGCCTGGTGCAGCCCGTCGACGTTCTGCGTCGCCAGCAGGCTGACCTTGCCGGCCCGCTCCAGGTCCGCGAGCCCACGGTGGGCGGCGTTGGGGACGGCGTGGCCGAAGCTGCGCCACCCGACCAGGCTCCGCGCCCAGTACCGTGCGCGCATCAACGGGTCGTCCACGAACGCGGAGTACTGGATGGGCTGCTGGCGTTTCCACTGGCCGTCGGCGTCGCGGTAGTCCGGGATACCGGAGTGGGTGCTGACCCCGGCGCCGGTAAGCACGAAGACCTGTCGGTGCACGGTGAGGAACTCCTCCAGCTCACCCAGGTATGTCACGTGTCGAGCCTACTGAGGATCCCCCGGTCGGGCGGGAGGGACGGGGTGCGCATCGACCGTGGCCGACACCCACCTGCGAGGATGGCGGCATGGCAGAGGTCAGGATCGGGTACGCCGCGGCGCTGGAACAGTTCCGGCCGTCGGAGATCGTCACGGTGGCCGAGCAGGCCGAGCGGCACGGCTTCACCGGGGTGATGGCCGCCGACCACTTCCAGCCGTGGGTGCCGGCGCAGGGCCAGGCCGGGTACGTGTGGAACGTGCTCTCGGCGCTGGGAGAGCGGACCGCGGGCGATCTCGGTCCCGGCGTCACGTGTCCCACGTTCCGGCAGCACCCGGCGATCGTCGCGCAGGCGGCCGCGACGCTGGAGGAGCTGTACCCGGGACGAACCTGGCTCGGCCTGGGGTCGGGGGAGGCGCTGAACGAGCACGTGATCGGCGGGTACTGGCCAGAGGCGCCGACCCGGCTGGCGATGATGTGGGAGGCGGTGGAGGTGATCACCAAGCTGTTCTCCGGCGCCGACGTCAAGCACTCCGGTGACCATTTCACCCTGCACAAGACCCGGTTATGGACGATGCCGGACCAGCCTCCGCCGGTCTACATCGCCACCGCAGGACCGCTGACCGCGAAGCGCACCGGAGCACGCGCGGACGGCATCATCACTCCCGGCGCCACGACCGAGAAGGTGGCCGGTGTGCTGGAGCGCTTCGCGGCCGGCGCGAAGTCCGCCGGCAAGGACCCCGACACGATGCCGAAGCTGCTGCAGCTGCACCTGTCCTGGGCACCCACCGACGAGGCGGCCCTGGAGAACGCCGTGACCCAGTGGCCCAACGGGGGCATGAAGTTCCCCAAGGCCGACATCCGGTCGCCGTACGACTTCGCGCAGATGGCCGGGCTCGTCCGCCCCGAGGACTTCGCGGGCCGGATGGTGATCTCCGCCGACCCCGATGCGCACCGGGCGGAGATCCAGCGGTTCCTCGACCTCGGGATCACCCAGGTCTACCTGCACAACGTGGGACGCAACCAGTCGGAGTGGCTGGAGGTCTTCGGCCGTGACGTGCTACCGAAGCTGCGCCGATGACCGCCGGTTAGCCTGACCCGGATGACAATCCACGACGAACATCCGTTCCTGCCGCCGGAGGAGGACCGGGACCTGGTACGCCGGCTGCGCAGCCGGCTGGGCGGCACCGTGTCGCTGTGGACCACGGGGACGCCGGGCGGGCGCGCCGGGCTCACCGTGTCCTCCCGCATGATCGCCACCGGCAACCCCGGCCATGCGCTGGCGCTGCTGGACCCGATGTCGGACTTCGCCGAGCTGCTGGCCCAGACCCGTACCGCCGTCCTGCACCTGCTGGAGTGGGAGCACCGCGACGTGGCTGACGCGTTCGCAGGGGTCGCGCCCGCACCGGGTGGGGTGTTCAAGCTCGGGGAGTGGAGCCAGACCGAGTGGGGTCCGCTGCTGTCCGGGGTCACGACATGGGCCGGCGTACGGATGGTGGACGGCGAGCCGCCCACCATCGGGTACTCGGTCCTGGCCGACTGCGTCATCGAGCAGGTCACCATCGGCGGCGAGATGGAGCCCCTCGTGCACCGCCGGGGCCGCTACCAACGCCCGACCTGATCAGGTGACGTCGCGCCGGCGGGTCAGCCACACCGAGGCGACAACGCACACCGCGAGGTAGGCCAGCAACGTCACGAGCGACCGGGTGCCGCCGACGCCGGCGTACAGCATGGGTGCGGAGTTCACCGCATCCGGTGTCGCCGCGGCGACGAACGAGGAGCCGCTGACCCCGGGGAGGATGTCCCGCAGCGGCTGTAACGCGGTCACGGCGGAGTCGGCGAAGGAGGAGATCAGGTTCTCGATCGCCAGGATCCATACCACTCCGAGACCGATGGGCAGGGCGATACCGCGAAAAGCGACCGCGAGGACGGCACCGACCGTCGTCCACATCGTGGCGACCAGGAGTCCGGTGCCGAAGCCGCGCAGGAGCTCCAGCGCCGAGGGGAACGCGGTGGACCCGCCCTCAGCGGAGGCGATCACCGTCGAGGTCACGGCGCCCGCGGCGAACATCACCAGGACACCGACGGCGACGGCCACCAGCAGCGCCAGCAGCCGACCGGTGACGACCGTCCATCGTGGGGGACGGATCGTCAACAGCGTCTTGGGGGTTCCCCAGCCGTACTCGCTGCCGAAGACCAGCGCGCCCAGGATCAGGACCAGGGCGCCGGCGAACGTGGGGAACGCCGAGATGGTGTTCGGCACCAGCTGCGCCGGTACCAGACCGGACAGGATCTGCTCGGGTGAGGCGGCCGGGCCGAAGCCGCCGCTGCCGCCGCCGTCGCGGTAGGTCAGGTACGGGAACAGGTAGTTGAACACCTGGTCCAAGATCACCGCGACCACGAGCAGGACCCATACCGCGGGACGCTTGCGCAGCTTGGTGAGCTCGGCGAGTACGACGTTACGCATGGACGTTCTCCTTCTCCTTCTCCTGGTGGGAGTCGGTCAGCTCCAAGAACACGTCCTCGAGCTGTTGTTCCTCCCGGCGAAGCTCGGTGACCAGCACACCGGCGCGGACGAGAGCCTGGTTGACCAGCCCGGTGTCGATGTCGTCGACGTCGACCCGTAACCGGCCGTCGACCAGCTGGGCCCGCCGTACCGCCGGCAGGTCGTGCAGGGTCGCCAGTGCGGTGTCGGAGGGGGTGGCGGTGATCACCAGGTCCGCGCCGCGCCGCAGCTCACCGACCGTGCTCTGGGTGACCAACCGCCCCTGGTGGATGACACAGACGCGGTCACACACTTGCTGCACCTCGTTCATCATGTGGCTGGACAGCACGACCGTGCGGCCCTCGTCACGCAGCTCGGTCACCAGGGTGCGCATGTCCCGGATCCCTGCGGGGTCCAGCCCGTTCGTGGGCTCGTCCAGCACCAGCAGTGCCGGATCCTTCATCAACGCGGAAGCGACCCCCAGCCGCTGCTTCATTCCCATCGAGTACGTCGAGTAGCGGTCGCCGCTGCGGCTCGACAGGCCGACCCGCTCCAGTGCGGGCTCGACACGGGACGGGTCGTGTCCGGCGTACCGGGCCATCAGGCGCAGGTTGTCGCGACCGGAGAGGTAGGGGTAGAACGCCGGTCCCTCGATGAGCGACCCGGTGCGCGACAGCGCGGAGCGCTCACCCGGTGGCAGTCCCAGTACCGCCGCCGAACCCGAGGTGGGAGCGACCAGGCCGAGCAGCATCCGCAGGGTCGTGGTCTTCCCGGCCCCGTTCGGGCCGAGGAAGCCGTAGACCTCGCCCCGGCGTACCGACAGGCTCAGGTGGTCCACCGCCGTCACCGGGCCGGAGCCGCGTCGGGCCGGGTAGCGCTTGGTCAGGTCGAGGACCGACACGGCCTCGTCGGCAGGGTCGACAGTCATGGGTACTCCTTCACTTGGTGTGATGGAGTCCATCGTCGCTTCCGGAACGGCAGGAATCATCGGCCGTCGGGAGTGACTTGCCGACCGCTGGCGGTGGCACGTTCGCCGGCGGCGCTACTCCCGGTGTCGTAGCACCGGCACCGGTCGCGTCGCGCTATCGCCGCCGCGTCACGAAGTCCGCGAGGTCCTTGCTCTGCTGTCGTCGACTGGCGTCGTGGACGTACATCATGTGCCCGGCGGGGTAGTGCGCGTGTTCGATGTTCTGCTTCAGCTCCGGGGGCAGGCTCAGGTGCGCGACCACGTCGGCGGAGGCGAAGTAGGGCGTCGCCCCGTCGTAGTAGCCGTAGGCGATGTGCACCCGCAGATGCGGGTTCTGCCGCATCGCCCGCTCCAGCTTGGGGGTCACGTCGACCGGGCGGCCCTCGAACTCCTTGTACGACCAGGGCTGTACCCGCTTCGAGATCTGCTCGTACGGCAGGTCGTTCTCGTACCCGAGCTCGTCGCGGATGTAGTGGTTCAACGCCGCTGCGTAGGGCCCGGCGATGGCATCGTGGGATGGGTCGGCGTCCATCCGTTCTGCGATCGCACTCGCCGTCGGGCCGGTGAACCGGGCGTCGAGGCGGCCGACCGTACGGCGGTCGGCACGGAGCAGCTCGGTGAAGAACCGCATATGTTCGATCCGCAGGTCCGCGCGGTCGACGTACTCCTCCGTGAGTCCGGTGAGGCGGGCCAGGGTACGGACCACCTGGCTGCGCTCGCGAGCCGTGAGGCGGTCGCCGCGGGAGAGCGCCCACGGGTAGTCACCGGCGGCGTACTCCTCGGCCTGTCGCAGCACCGCCTTCAGGGACCGGCGCGGGTGTTTGCCGTGGTAGTGGGCGATCGCGGCGTACGTCGGCAGGTACAGCGCATGCGCCCGGTCGTTGCGCTGGTCCTCGAACGAGATCGAGGACAGGTCCAGCACGCTGGAGATCAGGACGAGCCCGTTGAGGTACATGCCGTAGCGGGACTGCAGGTGCTCGGCCAGTGCGGCCGCGCGCAAGGTGCCGTAGGACTCACCGGCGAGGTACTTCGGCGACATCCACCGCCGGTGCCGCGACGTCCACAGCCGGATCAGCTCCGCGACCGAGTCGATGTCGCCCTGGTAGCCGTGGAAAGCGTCGGGCTTGCTGCCCTCCAGCGCGCGGGAGTAGCCGGTCGACACCGGGTCGATGAACACCAGGTCGCTGACCCGCAACAGGGACTCGGCGTTGTCGGTGAGCCGGTACGGGGGCGGCTCCAGTGCCCCGGCGTCGCCCATGAGCACCCGGCGGGGGCCGAGCAGGCCGAGATGCAGCCATACGCTGGAGCTCCCCGGACCGCCGTTGAACGCGAACATGACCGGACGGGATTCCTCGGCGCCGTCGAGCACGTACGACGTCACCGACATCTCGGCCCTGGGCTTGAAGCCGGTGAACTTCTTGTCCTCATAGACCTCGTCCCGCAGCACCATGCGCCCGGTCGTGGCGGTATAGGCGAGCTGTTGCCGGCCGGTGCCGAGGACGTGGTGGGTGCAGACCAGGTCGTCCTTGGGCTCGGTCGGCCTGGTGGTCTGATCCGGGGACGACGGCGGCGTGGCGTCTTGCCGGGCCGGGCCCGGGGCCGGGGGATCGGGTGCGTTCTCACTGCTCACCCCGTCACCCTAACGGGGTGAGCATGGGCAGAGACCGGACGGCGGCCCCGGACACGGTCCAGCAGGAGATCGGACTGACATGGTGATCGGACTGACATGGTGATCGGAGCCGTTAGGGTGAGGGACCGAGGAGCCGATCGACAACGGGAAGGTCAGCAGCGCAGTGCCCCTCACCGTCTCCGGCCTGAGCATCGAGTCCGTCCGGCCCGCGGTCTCGCCCATGGTCGAGCTCGGCTGCGCCCTCCACGTGCTGAACGACCCCCGCCATCACCACGCCAGCGAATGGGCCGCGACCGTCGACGCGAAGATGACTGAGTCGCTTGCGGCCGAGACCCGCGCCTGGGGATGGGCTACCCGCGCGATCCGGGCCACGCCGTTCGCGACCGCGGCGCCGGGAACGGGTGATTTCGAGGCCGAGCTGGATCAGGTCCGGGCCGACCCCGCGCGGCTGGCCACGGGACTCCTCCGGCCGCTGGCCCCCGGAGGTGACCCACACACGGCGCTACGGTGGGCTCGTCCGCGTGGGGAGCAGGTGGCCGGTCTGGTCCGTGGGCTCGTCGACCATCCCGAGTCGGTAACGGCACGCTTCGTGGAGTTCCTGGAGCGGTCGTGGCAGCAGTGGTTCGCAGCGGAGTGGGCGAGCCAACGCGCGGATGCGGGTGATCGTGCCCGTCGTCTGCGTGACGCCATCTCGCGCAGCGGGCCTGCCGCGGCACTGGCGGGACTCGACCCAGCCATCACCGCCGGCGCCCCCGAGCGAGTGCGGATCGCGAAGGTACAAAGCCGGCGGCACGACGTGAGCAAGCGCGGGATGGTGGTTCTCACGAGCCCGCGCATCCACCCACATCTGTACGTCGGTGACGTCCGCGGACGACCGCTGATGCTGGTCGTCCCTTCCCGGGCCGGCTGCCACGACGTACCGACGGCGGCGGAGACGGTTCGCCGGCTGGACACGCTGGCGCACGTGGGGCGGCTGGAGGTCGCCCGCGCGATCGCGACCGAGGCACGGACGGCGGGGGAGATCGCCGGTCTGTGGAATCTCGATCCGACGCTGGTGAACCGGCACCTGCGGGCGCTCGCGGCGGTGGGACTGGCGAGCACCCGCCGACGGGGGCGGTTCATGGAGTACTCCCTGGATGCGTCCGCGGTCGAGCGCATCGGGTCCGACGTCGTCTCGCTGTTGCTTCGCTGACTGACCGGATCCGTCAGTCGGCTGGGGCACGGCGGGCGGGTCGGGGTTGGATTGCCGGTATGACCGAGACCGAGTCGCTGCTCACGCCAGAAGAGGCCGTACGCCGGGTCCGCGCCGACCACGACCTCCTGCTCCACGAGGTCGCGGGGCGTACCGACGCCGAGCTTGCCGCGTCGTACGAAGTCACCGCCGGTCCGCTCGGTGACTTCTGCGAGTCGCTGCATGACCTCATGGCGCACATCATGATGTGGGACGAGATCAACCTCGCCGTCCTCACCGAGGACCACGCGGGCCGCCGGCACTGGAGCCTGGACCCGACCTGCGAGACCACGGAGGCCGGACGGCAGCTGAACCGGTCCGGCGTCGCGGCGGGGCGCGAGCTGCCGGTGTCGTTGGTGCTGCACCGGCTGCGGCTCGCCAGGGACGGGCTGCTCGCCGAGCTCGGCAGCGCCAGCAGCATCAGCCCGCTCGCACAACGAGTGATGACCGTGCCGGGAGCGCCGCCGTTCTGGCACTGCGCGGTGCACCTGGGGTGTGTTCCCGATGTCGGCTGACCCGGGGTTGACGACCGAGACCGTGCGATCAGCCCGGTTCGGCCCCGAAACCGACGCCTTGCTCGCCCGGCTCGGCGCACCGGCCGCGCTGGACGCGAGCACGCTGGCGGCAGCCCGGGCCGAGAAGCCCGACCCGGCGGTCGCGGGTCGCCCCGTCGGTGGCGTGCGGATCGAGGAGCGTCGGGTGCCGATGCGGTGGGGATCGTGTCGGCTGCGGGTGTACGTCGGCACGGATGCCGGCGACGCGCCGGTGGTGCTGTGGCTGCATGGGGGAGCGTTCGTGGGCGGCTCCGTGGAAGACCTGGACGCGCCCTGCTCCAGCCTCGCGGCTGCGGCAGCAGTGGTGGTCGCCTCGTTGGACTACCGCCTCGCCCCCGAGCACCCGTTCCCGGCAGCCGTCGAGGACACCGACGACGCGCTGGGCTGGCTGCTTGACCACGGCTCCTCGCTCGGGGGCAACGGGGAGGTCTTCGTGGGCGGACAGAGCGCCGGTGCGTGCCTGGCCGCCGCCGCGTGCCTGATGCGCCGCGACCACGGGCGCGACGCCGTTGCTGGCCAGGTCCTCTGCTACCCCGTGTTGGACTTCGGTCAGGACACCGAGTCCGCCCGGCTGTTCGACGGCGTCATGCATTCGTACCGTTCCCGGGCCTGGCCCGAACAGGCCTATCTCGCCGGGCAGCCGGTGTCGTCGTACGCCGCTCCGTTGCGTGCAGAGAGCGTGCGCGGTCTTCCGCCCGCGCTGGTGATCGGGGCGGGGCGCGACCCGTTCCGCGACGACGCCCGTCGGTACGCGGCCCGGCTCTGCGCGGAGGGGCTCGACGTACGGCATGTGGAGTACGACGCCACGATGCACGCGTTCTTGAACTTCTGGGCCGTGCATTCCGCCGGGCCGCACGCGGTCGACGAAATCGCCGGGTGGATCGCCGACCACCGTCCTCCCACCTGAGGGTGCGGGAAGGTCAGGCGGACCAGCCGGGCCGGACCAGCCCCGTCTCGTAGGCCAGCACCACCAGCTGCGCGCGGTCACGGACGCCAAGTTTGACCATGGCACGGCTGACGTGGGTCTTGGCGGTGGCCGGGCTCAGGACGAGCCGCTCGGCGATCTCGTCGTTGCTGAGGCCCTCGCCCACGAGGGACAGCACCTCCCGCTCGCGGTCGGTCAACGGATCCAGTCTGGTGGTCGGCGCGGCCGGGCGGCTGCGGTCGGCGAACTCGGCGATCAGCCGGCGCGTCACCCGCGGGGAGAGCAGGGCGTCGCCACCGGCGACCGCGCGGATTCCCTGCAGCAGTTCGGCCGGTTCGGTGTCTTTCACCAGAAAGCCGCTGGCGCCGATGCGCATCGCCTCGAAGACGTACTCGTCGAGGTCGAACGTCGTGAGCATCACCACGCGGGTGTCGGCCAGGGTCTCGTCGGCGACGATGGTGCGGGTCGCCTCCAGCCCGTCGCTTCCGGGCATCCGGATGTCCATCAGCACCACGTCTGCCCGGGAGGACCGCACGGCCGCCACGGCCTCCTGACCGTTGGACGCCTCCGCGACGACGGACATGTCGGTCTCGGCGTCGACGAGCGTGCGCAGCCCCGCCCGTAGCAGCGCCTGGTCATCGGCGAGTACGACGTTGATCATGCGTCACCGTCCAAGGGAAGCGTGGCGCTGACCCGGGTGCCGCCGGACGGGGAGCGTTGGATGTCCAGCTGCCCACCAAGCGCGCGGGCCCGTTCGCGCATCCCGCGCAACCCGCTGCCGTCACCGGACACCGCCGCAGGGTCGAACCCCCGGCCGTCGTCGTCAACCTGCACGGACAACACGTCGTCACGATAGTCCAGGCGTACCTGGGCACGGTGCGCTCCGGCGTGCCGGACCACGTTGGTCAGCGACTCCTGCACGATCCGGAAGGCGGCGAGCTCCACCCCGGCGGAAAGCTCGCGGGGGCTACCGGTCCGCGTCACTTCGACGGCGAGCCCGGTGTGGCGACTGCGCTCGGCGAGCTCGTCGAGGGCGGAAAGGGTCGAGGCCGGACCCCGGGGAGCGGCCTCAGACTCGTCGCGCAGCGTGTCAACCAGCCAGCGCATCTCGGTCAGCGCGGTCTTGCTGGCGTCCTTGATCGCTGCCAGTGCGGTCTGTGCCTGTTCCGGATGCCGGTCGACCACGTGCAACGCAACGCCGGCCTGGACATTGATCAGCGACATGTGGTGCGCGACGACATCGTGCAGCTCCTGCGCCAGCCGGAGCCGTTCCTCACCCGCCTGCCGGCGTTCGGTCTCCGCGCGCACCCGGCGGGCCGCGAGCAGGCGCTCCCGCCGCGTCCGCGCGAACTCGGCGATGACCAGCACCAGCAGCGCCCACGCGGCGACCGCGACCAGCTGAAGCCACGACATCGCCGTACCGACCAACGGTCCACGCAGGCCGAAGTGGAGCGCGATCAGGGCCGCGAGCGCCAGCCAGGCCGACCACCGGTGCCCCCGCATCACCACGACGACAACCGCCGCGACCAGGGCGAACACCACCGGCCCGTACGGGTAGCCGCGTAGCAGGTAGGTCAGGGTCACCGCGGCGATGAACCACAGCACCGGCACCGGCCAGCGCACGGCGAACACCAGCGCGACCGGTCCGAGCGCGACCAGGATGATCGCCAGCGCGTCGAGGCCGCGGAAGCTCCCGTGGATGTGGGAGGCGCCGAACGTCCCCACGATCTGCACGAACAGCAGGACGGCCAGCCCCGCCAGCCAGGGCAGCCGCAGCCCGAGCCATGACAGCGGGGCGCGCAGGGGGACCACGACTGTACGGTACGGGAAGCCGCAGGCGCGTTCATCGGCTCTGCGGCGGCCCTCGGCGTACGCCAGGAGGAGTACGCCGATTCGTCCGACCCAGCCCAGATGTCCGCCGCGGGACAGAGTCGGACGAATCAGGATGGGAGACTGGCCAGGTGGACGACGAGGGTACGCCACCGACGTGGAACGGGATGCCGTTGCAGCCCCTGGCCGGCGGATACAGCGGGGAGACCTTCCTCGTCGGGGACGGGGCGGACTCGGTGGTGCTGCGGGTCTACCACCGCAACCCCGGGCGGTGCGTGGTGGACGCCGCGCTGCTCCGCCTCGTCGCCGGCCTGCTGCCGGTGCCGCGCGTGCTCGAGCAGCGCCCGGCAACCGACGGGCGGCCCGGAGTCCTGGTCACCGAGCGGCTCCCGGGAGAGCGGCTGGACCAGGTGTTGCCGCGGCTGTCGGACCCGGACCGGGAGCGGGTCGGGCGGCACCTGGGCCAGGTGCTGGCCAGGTTGTCGGGGATCCCGATGCCGCGGTTCGGCATGCTGGACGGGGACGACTTGCGGGTGACCAGCGATGACGTCCCGGTCGACCTGGTGGAGTGGGCGCACGCCTACCGGACCGACGGCCGGCTTGCGGGATGGGCGGACCGGGACTTCGAGGACCTGCTGGTCCTGTGCGACGACGCCGAGGACCTCCTGGCCGGCGATGAGGTACCACGGCACGTGTTGGCCCACAGCGACTTCAACCCGAAGAACCTGCTCGTCGACCCCGGGACGCTGGAGGTGACCGGATTACTGGACTGGGAGTTCGCCTTCGCCGGGTCGCCGTACGCCGACCTCGGCAACCTGACCCGCTTCGAGCGCGACCCGACGTTGGTGAGTGCTGTCGTGGACACGCTGGCCGCTTGCGCCCCGCCGCTGGGGAGCGACCCGTTGCGGAAGGGCCGCGCTGTCGACCTGTGGGCGCTGGTCGAGCTGGCGGGGGGAGGCCGGCCCAACGCCGTACGCGACCTGGCGGCGGACCTGCTACGGGCGCAGGCGCGGGAGCGGAACCTGGACGCCTGGCCGTGGCCGGGCCAGCCCCGCGCCGCCCCCTGACCCCCGCAACGTCCTGCAGGGGGCGCCCGGTAACGCGCGGGGCGCAGGACGCTGTGGGCGGTTTCGGGGAAGCGGGACGCCGCGTTGGGGGCGCGAAGGTGCCGCGAAGTTGCCTCAGCGGGAACGCGCCCCGTATCCTAAGGGGTGCGCTTCGGGCCTGCATGCCCTCGCAAGGGAAGGTGCGTGCTCGTAACTTCATCGACCTGGCCGCCAGGGCAGGACCATGGAACCACGATCAAAGGGCTCTTGGCGTGCCGCCGACAACCATCCCACCGAAAAGAGTTCCGCCTACATGACGAGCAGTACCCAGACCCCCCCGGCCGCGCAGGAGACACCCCACATCGCGGTCAACGACATCGGATCGACCGACGAGTTTCTCAAGGCGATCGACGCCACCATCAAGTACTTCGACGACGGAGACCTGGTGGATGGAACCATCGTCAAGGTCGACAAGGACGAGGTCCTGCTCGACATCGGCTACAAGACCGAGGGCGTGATCCCCTCCCGCGAGCTGTCCATCAAGCACGACGTCGACCCGGCCGAGGTGGTCGCGGTCGGTGACAAGGTCGAGGCGCTGGTCCTGCAGAAGGAGGACAAGGAAGGCCGCCTGATCCTGTCCAAGAAGCGCGCGCAGTACGAGCGCGCCTGGGGCACGATCGAGCAGATCAAGGACGAGGACGGCGTCGCCACCGGCACCGTCATCGAGGTCGTGAAGGGTGGGCTGATCCTCGACATCGGCCTCCGTGGGTTCCTGCCGGCGTCGCTGGTGGAGATGCGGCGCGTGCGCGACCTGCAACCGTATGTCGGGCGCGAGCTCGAAGCGAAGATCATCGAACTGGACAAGAACCGCAACAACGTCGTGCTGTCACGGCGCGCCTGGCTGGAACAGACCCAGTCCGAGGTCCGGCAGAACTTCCTCACCCAGCTGCAGAAGGGCCAGGTCCGCAACGGGGTGGTGTCCTCCATCGTCAACTTCGGCGCGTTCGTCGACCTCGGCGGTGTCGACGGCCTGGTGCACGTCTCCGAGCTGTCCTGGAAGCACATCGACCACCCCGGCGAGGTCGTCGAGGTCGGCCAGGAGGTCACCGTCGAGGTGCTCGACGTGGACATGGACCGCGAGCGCGT